>CAWUIP010000004.1:0-78466 GCA_963922415.1 uncultured Aliishimia sp.
GGGTCGACCACGCTGAGCGTGCCGACGACCGCGCCTTCGGCGTTTTCGGCGATGGCGGTCTGCGACAAAGACACTGCTTCTGGCCCTTCGTTCACGTCTTGGACCTGGATGGTGAAGCTCTCTGTCAACGTCGCGCCGCCAGTGTCTGTGACCGTGACAGTGACATCGATCTGCGCGGCGTCTTCGTGGTCCAAGCTGACCCCGTCTTTGAGTTTCAGCGCACCGTCGACGACCTCGAACCGGTCGTCTGAGACCTCAAAACTGTGGGCATCACCTGCGTCTGGGTCGACCACGCTGAGCGTGCCGACGACCGCGCCTTCGGCGTTTTCGGCGATGGTTGCGTTCGCAACTGAAAGCTCTGAAGGAGCGCGATTGGGGACATCTGTAACTGCAGCATTGGTTGCGACACCACTGGTCGACTCCGGGATGCTTTGAATATTGTTGGGCGTCGTGAGCGGCAGGTCGCTAGGTTCGGCCAGGTCCATCGACTGTGCATCGGCGGTTAATGCACTACTTGACGCCTTGCTGCTTTCCGTTGCCGACGTTTCTGAAGCCACGTCAGGTCCTGGTTGGAGGTCGGCAGATGGGCCACCGTCTGATGAACGCTCCGCCGCGTTTGACCTTTGCGTTGATGGCGTTTCGCCTGCTGCGCTCGCGTCGTTCGAAGCCAAGTTTGCCGCAACTTCTTCGGACTGTGAACGGGCCGATTGGAGGGCAACTTCGGACGGTGATCTTGCGCTTAGAACGCCTTCTTTATCGTGTCCGTAATGCAGGGTGCTGCGTGTCTGATCTTCCTCAGACACCACCGCGGCACTGGAAATCGACTCAGCAACTTTCTGTTCTTCGTCATGATCGCTTTGGTCGGCGCTACCATTACTGACGTCACTCTCAAACTGCTGTGCCATGACGCGTCACACTCCATTGTTTTCACCTCGGTGCGCTAGTTAGCAGCTTTTCGTTTGAAAAAGGTTCGTCAAGTTTCGCAAATTTGATTGAACTTCTAACTACCTTTTGGTGACCGATTTACAGATCAGCAACGTGTTGCGCGTCAAAAAGCATCCCGTCAATGTGGGTGGCAAGTTGATATGTCTAACGGTGTTTGGAAAGGTCGTGAGACTGGTCTGACGATAGATGCTCCTATCGTGTTTTCGTCTTTGACGCTCAACATCCTTGCTTTGTTGACGCCACTGGTCATCCTTTTGATATTTGACCGGGTCATCCCGTTTCAATCATATGAAACATTGACAGTGTTGACCTTGATCCTCTGCGCTGCGGCGGTTTTTGAGTTGATTTTACGTCGCGCGCGGTCCGTGATTTACAATTCCGCTGCCGAACGCGCGGCCGTCGACAATCACCTGAAGTTTTTGAGCCGCGTGACGTCAGCCAATGTACACGAATTTGCAAAGTCTCCACCGGCAACGCATTTTGAAAACTACGGTGCAATCGGGCGACTTAGAGATCACTACTCGGGCCAGAACCAAGCTCTTGCGATTGACGTCCCATTTACTGCGATCTTCATGGCGATGGTTGGGCTAATCGGAGGTTGGCTTGTACTGGTCCCGCTTGGGTGTCTTTTGGCTGTTTTTGTCTTTGCAGCCTTCATGAAATCGGCCCAAGGCGCAATTTTCAAAAGTCGGAAAGATTTAGATGCCCGCAGATACGCATTTTTGGCCGAGGTCCTTTCGAAAATTTCGACCGTAAAGTCGAACACGATGGAGCGCCAGATGCTGCGCCGTTTTGAGCAGCTTCAGGATCAATCTGTTTCCACGAGCCACCGTTTAATTCTGTTTTCCGGCGTCGCCCAAACTTTTGGATCCATTCTCTCCCAGGCATCCATTGCTGCCATTGGCCTATTTGGTGCTTTCCTTGTTATTCAAGAGGTTATCGGCCTTGCTGAACTGGCGGCATGCATGATGTTGAATGGCCGTATTATTCAACCGCTCACGCGGTTGATTACACTGTGGGTGCAAGCAGAAATGCTGACGGTGTCGCGTCAGAAACTGCGGTCAATGGATGGGTTTGAACCCGTGGCGCGAGCTGGTGCACCGATACAACCGCTTAAGGGAAATATTGCGTTTCGGCAAATTGTCCTGGATAGCGCTGCCGCCACCAAACCGTTCTCGAAGACCATTCGAGCGGGTTCGACAGTCCTTGTGGACAGTCAGAGTGATTGGGCGATGCCCGCGCTCATCGACGCCGTAACTGGGCAAAAGGCACTAAAGAGCGGTAGCGTTCTTTTGGACGGGTTGCATCCGAGCGACCGCCAGAGTGAGCGCGGTGTTTTTTCCATGGTGGCGCTGGAGCGATCGCCGGCAATTTTTACTGGTACAGTGCTCGATAACATCAGCGCATTTGGTGGCTCGGAGCAAGTCGAACAAGCTTTGCACTTCGCCCGTTTGCTTGGTTTGGAGCGGCGCGTTTTCCGACTGCCTTCCGGCTACATGACCCAACTTAACACCAACAGCGTTTTTGAGAACGATCAGGTGAACCGACAACTCATCGCGTTGGTTCGGGTTTTGTCATTCCGCCCGAAGGTCCTGTTAATGAATGAACCGACGAGTGTTTTGGAGACGGCCGAGCGTGACGCGCTGAGCATGTGTTTGAGTGAACTGTCGCCGAAACCTACGATCTTGATGGCAAGTCCAGATCCGCGCATGAAACGTCTGGCGGACGATACTTTGACCATCGTTTCCAGTGAAGACGGCACGGTCGAAGCCTGGCTCAACGATGCCGCGGCGGACGCCATTGCCGCCGCTACCCTTGAAAAAGGTGCCGCATGATCAGCGTAAGTGAACAAAACGCGCATTCATTGTTGCACACGTTACTTTCCGCTGGTGGCTGGCGCAGCAGTGATGAGACGCTTTTTGAAGCGCTTCCGCATATGGCCGACCACTTGAACCAGAACGATCTGCGCAAAACACTAGAAAACCTCCAGATCCCGTTCTCGGAGGTGCGTTGCAGAGAAACTGAACTGACGCAGGCCGAATGCCCGGCGCTTGTGCTTTCGGACGATGGTCGGGTTTATGTGCTCTTGGATCGCACAGCGCAAGGTTTGGTGATCGAAGAAGCCGATGTTCCGGGCCGTCAGGAACGCTTGCCGTCCAGAGGTATGGTTCAGATCTTGCGCATCGACGCGCATCACCGCAGGGGCATCGAGCAACATGCCGCGCGCATCACCGACACGTTCGCCACTTTGCGTCCGATGCTGCCTTGGCTCGTTGTCGCTTCTTTCTTTACAAACTGCCTAGGTCTTCTCGCGCCGCTCCTCATCATGGCGGTATATGACCGCGTCATCCCGGCAGGCTCGGTTGACTTGCTTGTTTCGATGGCCATTGGGGTGGTTGTCATTTTGGCATCAGACTTTGGACTGCGATCTGCACGCGGTGCCGCGATTGCCTATGTGGGCCGCGATATGGAACGCGCTCTGTCCGTGGCCTTGTTTCGGAAACTTCTGGCATTGCCCCTCCAGCAAATGCAAAAGTCTGATGTTCACCAGCAGGTCGCACGATTTCGACAGTTTGAAGCCTTGCGCGATGTGTTCACGGGCCAAGTTATGAGCAGTCTACTAGACTTGCCCTTTGCGCTGATTTTTCTTGCCGTTTTGTTGTACATCGCGCCGCAGGTCGGTGTTTTGACGGTTGGTGCTGTTTTGGTGCTGGTCGTTGTCAGTTGCGTATCGATCCCCATTCAACAAAGACTTGATACTGCAGCTGAGGCGGCAAATGAGGCGAACCGGGCGTTGCTCCAAGACGCGGTCATGAACCAAAGTGCGTTGGTTAACCTTGGGCTCGCCGAAAGATGGCAGCGGCGCAGCGTCCCTTTGGCAGAGGCGGCCGAACGCGCCACGCGGGCTGCTCGCCAGTTTCAAACCTCGACACAGTCGCTCGCACAGTCTGTTTCAGCCTTGGCAGGCCTCGCTGCGATTGTCGTAAGCGCACGCGCGGCCCTCGCCGGAGACCTCAGTTTCGGCGCCCTGATCGCTGTGATCGCCCTCGTCTCAAAGGTGATTGCGCCCTTGCATGCGATCCTCGCCAGCATACCGCAAACTTTGGTTTACGCGCGCAGTAGATCGCAAGCGGACCGTGTGCTCGGACTGCCCGAAGAATTTCAGGTGGGGCTTGAAAACTCGCACCAAAAAACGCTGGGCGGCGAAGTCCAATTCACGGGTGTGACTTACCGCCCCGAACCGTTGAGTAATCCTGTGCTGAACCAGGTCAGCTTCACGAGTATGCCGGGTGAACTTGTGGTCGTTATGGGAGGTATCTCTGGGCGCACAGCGCTGCTTGACCTGATAAACGGCCTTTGGGTGCCCCAAGGGGGCACAATTGAACATGATGCTGTCGATATTCGGCAGATTGCCAGAGATGAACTGCGTCGTTCCATAACGATGATGCGCCAAGACAGCGCCTTCTTTTACGGCACTGTTGCACAGAATTTCCGGTTGGGCAGAGCAACACTGACCGAAGACCAAATGAAAGAAGCGCTGGTGCATGCGGGCCTAGGTGGCGAGGTTGAAGGCCTGCAAGACGGATTACAGACGCGACTGAAAGATGATGCCGCGAGTGTTTTGCCGCCCCATTGCCTGAAAGCCTTATCTTTAGCGAGAAGCCTTGCGCGCAGTGCGCCTATCCACCTTTTCGCTGATCCTACGAATGGACTAAGCCGCTACAGCCGCGAGTGCTTCAAAGCCTGGCTCACCCACAACAAAGGGCGCCATACGATCTATATTGCCACGTCCGACAAGTCGCTTTTGCCTTTCGCGGATCGGTACCTGTTCCTCAACGATGGAAGACTGGTTGTAAACGATACTGGCGCGCAGGGCCTGAAAAAAATGCAGGCCGCATTGCAGAGTTGCGAGGAGAACAAATGATACGCAGAAAAAGCCGCGCCTCATCTGGTGGAGCTGTGAACCGCGCCAAAGAATTTGAGCGCGCGCGCGCGCCAAAGCTAGCAGCGCGAATTGCTCTCAGCCTGTCGGTAATGGTCGCATGCCTCATCGCGCTTGCTGCACATACAGGGGTGCCAAATGTGACGCGCGCGCCCGGGGAAATTCTGCCCAAGGGCCACTATAGTCAGATCGAAACGCTTGGGGGGGGCATCGTTGAAGCAATTCATGTGACCGAAGGTCAAATCGTGGATGCGGGGACGCCCTTGGTGGACTTGCGGCAGCCGGATCTTGCCAGACAGTTGGACACATTAACGGCTCAGCACGAGCAAGAGCAAACAAAGTTCGAAAATTTGTCGGCGCTTCGAACGGCTCTCGATAATCCCACTCCACCGACGGTGCAGACTGCAGATCAATTGCGGGCATCTGGATTAATCTCTGCCGCGGAACAGTTGAAACTGCACGTTCAGAGCCAGCATGTTGGGTCCTTGGCAAGTTCACGGCACCAGGAGACAATCGAGATCTTGGTGGAGGCGCACCAATTCTATCAAGACCGCGTCGCCACGAAAATGGAACGCATGAAATCCAGTCGTATGCTACGCGATCAAGGGTTAATGACTGAGCGACAGTATCAAGCGGAAGAAGACCAACTGGACGCGTTAAAAGTTGCGTTGAATACGGCGCGTGTCGACCTCGCCGAAGCGCGCAGTGAACTAGTGCGCATGACGACGGATCTCGCACAAGCGCAGATTGACTTGCAAAACAGCACCCGCGTCGCCCTCGAAGAGGCGCAAAACACCCTGCGCATCCTAGATGCGGAGCGGGCGGATGTCAGTGCTCGATTGGCGGATCTGTCCATCTTGGCGCCGGAAGCTGGCGTGATTCAATCAGTCGCCTTACCTAATTTGGGAGAGGTGATTGAGCCAGGCGAAACGTTGTTTGAGATCGCACCGGTCCAACGAGGGCTTATGATTGAGGCGCGCATTCCCACTGGTGACATCGGGCATATCAACCCCAATCAAACTGTCACCATCGGGGTCGACACGTTTGATCCGCGGCGTGTGGGCAAACTATCAGGAGAACTTCTGTCGTTGTCGCCCGTTCCACTCACGGATGAAGTCACGGGTGAGGACTATTTTCGCGCGGCTATCCGGCTGGACCGCACCGATATTGGGATGGGCAACGATATCCGGCCATTGCGCTCCGGCATGACAGTGGTTGCTGAGATTGTTACCGGTGAGCAGTCGTTATTAGCCTACTTCCTCAAACCGATCGACAATACTCTCGGCGTATCTTTCCGCGAAAGGTGAGCAAACTGCCTTTGGTGATGTCGCTCGAAATTTATGGCCGCGCATATGTCCAACGGCCATGGCTACATAGCAACGCATGGCGAAAGCCAAACTAGGGCTTTAAAAGCTCATTAGGTTGCTGCGATTGATCCGTTCGATGCTTCGCACTTGCACCGCCTTGACGACATTGCCGCTCGGGTGCCGCCTCACGAGGCATCGCAAGCGCTGACTGATCAGGCGCAGTGGTTTTGAGGCGTGAACCTGATTGTACCTGGGTGCGTGTCAGCCCAAGTTTACTCGATTAGCCAAGCACTACGATATGGTAAGTGGTCCACCAAGCGGACCGGTCGTTTTAATCGACTGTGAACGCGGGCTAACGTCCAGGACGACCTCGGTGCTGCAAGCCGCGGGGGCGCAGGGAACAAACACGAGACATCTCAGAGACTCAAACACGCCACCGGCCTCCATTTGGATCGCGTCGGCACACGCAAAACCTGGGAGACGCTGAAGGCTCATTTGTAAGGCCTCTAGCACAATAGGGGCGTGACCAATTCGGCGTCCGCTCATTTGAGTGGTTGGAAGGAGGAAAGACGATGGGAAAACTGGGCGAAGATGTCATTGGTGCGAGCGGCCTCACACCATTCTTTGACGTCACGAATGCTGATGCGGTGCCGCTCAATGCGCCTGAAAACCGCAAAGGTGATGCGCTGCGAACGTGGGTCCGGTCGTTAAGCGGGTTTCAGAAGGAGGCGCTTGTGCGGTCGGCCCTGACCGGGCGCACATGGCGCCTTGTATCAGATGAAGGCCCTTACCTAAACGGACATGATGCAGCGCCTTGCCCACTGGCGTTTCTATCCTGCGGGATGGTGGCAAGCTTTATGAACGAAATCTTGGCGCTCGCAAAGAAACAAGGTGTTGCAATCCACAAGCTGAAGCTGATCCAGGACAACTACTACACGATGAAAGGGTCCATGCCAAAACGGACTATGGTGGGGGGAGCTGAGAACATTGAGCTGCAAGTGGAGATTGATTGCGATCTCGAAGACGGGCCGCTCAATGAGTTTCTCATCAATGCGACCTACGCCTCTCCGCTCAACGGATTGATGCGGGGACAGTTAGAAAGCTTGTTCAAGCTTGGAAAGAACGGCGCCGAACTGCCAACAGCGAAGGTTGCGGAGCTTGACGGTGCGCTCTTTCCAGATCCCGGCAACCATTTTGCCAAAGCTGAGGCCGGCGAAAGCCCGGTCAGCTTGATGGAGCCCATTGGGCCCACGCCCAAGAAAGATGTTGCTTTGGGCACGGTTGCCGGTGGGTCCTCTTTGTCAGATGAACAAGATCGTCGTCTGAACATCGGTGCCGTGGCTGTTCTGCGCGAAGATGGCATCAAGGATATCCAGCAGATGCAGTATTCGCCCTATGGCACGTCCTTCCGTTTGTTGTCTTCCGAGGATGGCCGCGCGCCGGACGCCAACACGCTGATCTCCGCTGGCATCGGGTTCTGTTTCATGACGCAGTTCGGTCGCTTCGTTTCAATGCTCAAATTGGACCTGCCGGATTATCGTATCGTACAGGATACGCACTTCAGCCTTGGCGGCGCGTCGGGTGGTACTGGGAAGGCGGGCGAGGCGGATCCGATCGAAACACATGTCTATCTGGAAACGTCAGAAAGCGATGAGACCGCTCAGGAAATGCTCGATATTTCAGAACAAACTTGCTTTCTTCACGCGTTCTGCCGAACCGATTTGAAGACAAAACTCAAGGTGGTTCGTGTCTGAAGGAGGGGGCGTTATGAAAGTCGCACTTACGGGTGGCTCTACAGGGATCGGCGCCGAGGTCGCCAAGAAGCTATCTGCGCACGGGCATCATGTGTCAGCTTTTGACATTTCGGAACCTGAAGAAGGTGTCGACCAATGGATCAGGACTGACCTGAATGACCCTTTCTCAATTTCAGAGGCTCTTGCCGCTGCGACAGGTCCGTTTGACGCCCTTATCAACAACGCGGGTCTTCCGCCGCGTGAGGGATTGGAAAGCGTTATTCTGGGCGTGAATTTCTTCGGCTTTCGCAGTTTTCTGAATGGAATGCTGGGTAAGTTGTCCGAGGGTGCCGCCGTGGTCAATGTTGCGTCGCGTGCGGGCGCGGCTTGGCGGGATAATCTCGAGGAGGTCCAAGCTCTCATGAAGTGCGGCCCCGAGGACGCGGACGCCTTTATTTTGGAGCGAGGCATAGATCACGTGCGCGCCTACAACCTCTCGAAAGAGGCTGTCATCGCGCATACTGTGGCGGAAACAGAGGCGATGATTGCACGGGGCTTTCGGATGAATTCAGTGAGCCCCGCCGCCGTGAGTACGGGCATCCTAGATGATTTTACCGCCGCGTTTGGAGAACGTGTGGCCAAAAATATCGCGCGCGCTGGTCGCCCCGGTTTGCCCGAAGAAATCGCGGATGTGATCATCTACCTTGCCTCAAAACAAAGCGCTTGGATCAAGGGGCAAGACATCGTCATCGATGGCGGCATGGGTGCGATGGCCATGACGGATGCTATGGGTTTGAAAGATGATGGCTGACACCTGCAAGTCTTTCCTTCAAACACGCTAAACGCTCTTCCACTACAGCCCTTGGTCGACGGGCATGTGGGGCTGGATCCTTCATAGAGGCCTATTTGCGGCATATGACGTGTCCGTGTGGCGTATTTGTATAGTTTGCACGAGCTTCTGGGTGCCGAATTGCATAGCCGCAAACGCGGCAGTCCAACGGGGCCGCGCTTGCAAGCACTCGGGCAGAGCAGAGCTAAATCGCGGGCGCAATAATGCTGGCTTTGTCTAAGGCGGCGCCGATTTTGGCCGAGGTCTTTTGAATGACTTGAAGTGAGCCGAGTGAAATAACCTCATTCAGCGTCATTTCGTCCGCCATCCAAACGAGGCTGATTGACCCATGTATCCCGGAATTCGATAGGATCGGCACGGCCAAGGCTGCCAGTTCAGGTCCAGGATCAATCGGCGGATGCCAAAATTTTGCTTCGCGCAAGCCGTATCCCCGCGATCGCGTGCTTGTGATCTCTTTCGCGAAGTCTCCGCTCTCCATCCTAAGAACATCTTCCTTCGAGCCTGTTTTGCGGATGCATTGCAGGTGCTTCAAAACTTGGTCGTCGTTCGAAAAAGCAAGTATCGCTCGGCCGTGCGCGGACATCACCATCGATGGACGAATACCCAGAGCAGTGCGCGTTAAGGCCATTGGACCACGCTGGCGCGTGCTTTCGACAATCTCCAGTCGGCCGGGGCCTTTTAGGGCACAAATCTCTGAGGGCCACCCGACCTGCCGCTTTTTCAGATCGAGCAGATAGGGTGCTGAAAGCTCTGCAAGCGGATGCGCGCGATTGTCTTGGCCGAGAATGTCACCCAGTGAATGCGATAGTTCGTATCGTCCTTCGACGATGTTGCGCCGAACCCAGCCTCGGTCTTGAAGCGTAAGGAGGACACGCAGCAATGTTGGGTTGCTTAGTCCAGACGCCTTGCGCAAGTCAGCCAGCGTCATCTGTCCGCGTTGCGACAGAAGTTCTATAATTTGCAAGCCACGGTGAAGGGCGCGGATTGTCTTGGTCGCGGGCTGATTTTGGTTGCTTGTCATTGGTCCACCTGGTGGACTGGATGCTATGATATTCCACAGAAACCAGCAATGCTGCTAGGACTGATGGCGCACAGAACCGCCACGATACTTGGGAGGACGAGATGAACATTTTGTTCATCATGTACGACCAGTTGAGGTTTGATTACCTCAGCTGTGCCGGACATCCGCATTTGCACACGCCGAATTTTGATCGCGTTGCGCGGATGGGGGTGCGGTTCTCAAATGCTTATGCCCAATCGACCATATGTGGAGCCAGTCGCATGAGCTTCTACACCGGGCGATATGTCTCCTCACATGGCGCGGCGTGGAACGGGTTTCCCTTACGTGTCGGAGAGCACACCATGGGCGATCATTTGCGCCGTGCGGGTATGGACTGCTGGCTTATTGGCAAGACGCATATGAAGGCGGACGTGGAGGGTATGGCACGGCTTGGGCTCGCGCCGGACAGTGTCATCGGCGCACGACAAGCCGAATGCGGATTTGATGTCTGGATCCGCGATGACGGCCTATGGGGGCAAGGGCCAGACGGGTTCTACGACGAGCGTCGCTCACCCTACAACGAGTACCTGAAATCCAAGGGGTACGCGGCCGAAAACCCTTGGGCGACCCATGCGAACGCTGGCGTGGACGACAACGGCGACATTGCATCGGGATGGATGTTTGAAAACGCCGACAAACCCGCGAATATCCGAGAAGAGGACAGTGAAACCCCTTGGTTAACGCAACGTGCCATCGAATTCATCGAACAGGCCAATGACCCTTGGTGTGCGCATATCAGTTTCATCAAACCTCACTGGCCCTACATCGTGCCTGCGCCGTACCATGACATGTATGGGGCCAATCACGTGCCGGCCCCCACGCGACACGACAGTGAGCGCGAAAACCCACACCCTGTTTTCGGGGCCTACATGGGCAACAGGATCGCGCAGGCCTTTCAGCGCGAAGACGTCCGGCAGAAGGTGATCCCGGCCTATATGGGGTTGATCAAACAATGTGACGATCAGCTGGGTGTGCTGCTGGATCATCTGGAGGCGACGGATCGTCTGAAGGACACCATGATTGTCCTGACCTCAGATCATGGAGATTACTTGGGTGACCACTGGTTGGGAGAAAAGGACCTGTTCCACGACCCGTCCGTTAAAATTCCGATGATCGTCTACGACCCGCGACCAGAAGCAGACGAAACCCGCGGAACGGTTTGCGAGGCGCTCGTGGAATCCATCGACTTGGCTCCAACGTTTCTGGACGCCGCAGGCGGTGCGGCGGTTCCCCACATTCTCGAAGGCCGCTCGTTGATCCCCTGGTTACATGGGCAAACGCCGGACTGGCGCGACTATGCGGTGTCCGAGTTCGATTATTCACCGACGCCGCAAGCCACTAAGCTGGGGCTCGAGCCGATGGAATGTCGCCTGTTTATGGTGTTCGATGGCCGCTTTAAACTTATGCACGCCGAAGGCGGGTTTCGTCCGATGTTGTTTGATTTGCAGAACGATCCAAACGAATATCGGGACCTTGCCAAAACGGAGGGTTACGCATCTGAAATTGAACGGCTTTATGGCCTGTTGGCGGATTGGGGACGACGGTGTGCCCAACGGGTGACGAAATCCGATGATGACATTAAAGCCATGCGCGGTCGGTCGCTTCGCCGCGGAATCCTTCCGTTTTTGGTCGACGGTTCTGAAATACCTGACGAACTGATGGTGGCCTATCGCGGCCCGGCCAGCAAGACCTACGTGGGGGAGTGAGCCATGCCAAACCAAGCTTTGGTCGCGCATAACGACACCCAGTTCCAAAAGCAGGTGGTGGAGTTGGCCCCAGGCCTCTGGACCGCCGTTGGTTTTGCGGCGTCCACACAGCATATGGTTGAGGGCGACGGGACAGTCACGATAATCGACACCTCTGAAAGCACTGGAGCTGCGTTAAACGTGCTGGCAGCCTTCCGCGCGCGTTCCGATAAGCCCGTCGGCCGCATCATTTATACGCATAGCCACCGGGATCACATTTCTGGCGCGAGCGTCTTCTGCGAAGGTCGTGATGTGCCGATCTTGGCAAGTGCTGCGTTTGACTCTGACCTCGTCGGACAAGATGCGACCCGCATTGCACCCAACAAAGCGCTTGGCCGTCGGACCATGGCACAGTTTGGAATAGGGCTCACCTCCGAGCAGCTTATTTCACTGGGCTGCGGACCGGGCGACCGTCCGATGGAGGGCATGGGCGCAGGGCATATCCCGCCGACATGGCTGATCGCGGAGGACCAAGACATCGACCTGGACGGCGTGGCGGCGCGCCTGATCCACGCGCCGGGCGAGACGGCGGATCACATGGCGGTGTGGTTGCCCGATGCCAAGGTCCTGTTCCCAGGCGATAATTGGTATCATGCCTTCCCGAACCTCTATGCCATTCGCGGCACGCCGTACCGTGATTTCGCTGCTTGGGCAGACAGTTTAGCGATGTTGGCCGAACTTGGGGCTGAGGTTATGGCACCGGGTCACACGCAACCCGTTTTTGGTGCGGAGAAAGTCCGCGAGGTCCTTCTGAGCACGCGGGATGCTATCCTCCACGTTATGCGTCATACGGCAGACGGTATGAACGCGGGTTTGGCGATGGATGACATCGTGGCAACCCTGGCGTTGCCCGATGGCCTGGCCGAAAAACCGTGGTTGGGAGAGTTTTACGGCAAGGCATCGTGGTCGGCTCGAGCCTTCGCCTGCGGGACCCTGGGGTGGTACGACGGCAATCCGACCCATCTCGGCACGCTTTCTACAGCCGACCGCGCGCGCAACATGGCCGAGCTTGCGGGCGGGACCGAGGCACTTTGGGCGCACGCCGAGGAAACAGGTGATTTGCAGTGGCGGCTTGAATTGTGTGATCACTTGATTGCACTTGGCCAAGCCGCGCAAAGCCTCAAGGCCGATACCCTGGAGGCGCTGGCCGAGGTGGAAATCAACGCGACCGCGCGCAACACTTATCTGTGGGAGGCCAAGAAGCTGCGCGAAGAGGGCGGCTCATGAGCGAGGTCACCACAACAAAACGCTTTGGCGACGTGATTGCCTTTGCGTTTACGCTGGTCATCCTCACTTATGCGGCCTCGGGCCCCCTAACAGAACTCGTGCGCTGGTTCATCGAAACCACGACCCCTGACTTCGAAGACCTGTCGCGCCGGGATCGGCGCATGCTGTTTCGCGAGCACCCCCTTGGCGCTGCGTTCCGAAGCTTTGAGCAGGCGTTTCTGCTCCCAACGGGGCTGATTCTTGGACTGCCGCTGCTGTTTGCTTTTGTGATCTCTTACCTTGGTGTCGACCGCACAACGGATTGGGCCAAGTGGGGAGGCGCGGGGCTTTCGACCGTTGTCCTGTCGCTTTGGATCGTGGGCCTGTTTGCGGTGGATGGCGGCGCGCTGCCGTCTGCCAAACCCCTGGACTTTCTTTGGTTTCCCTTGGCCACCGTGCTGGTTCTGTACCTGACCTGGCGCATGTTCGGGACCTTCATCATGGGGTTTTGCCTGTTCTGGGTGGTTTACTTCTTTGTCCGTGGCCTGCTGCCAGACTGGACCGGCATCCTTGCTGGATCGGAATCAACGTTCTCGCAAAGCATGCGATCCATGGTTTTGAACTTCTGGTCGCAAACCGGGGGTATGTTTGGGCAACCTCTGCAGGTGGTCTCCGGCAACGTGCTGATCTTCATCGTGTTCGGTGCCGTGCTTATGGCGAGCGGCGCGGGCGGCTTGTTGATGAAGATCGCAAATCGCCTAACAGGTCGGTTCACGGGTGGCGCAGCTCATGCCGCGGTTGCCAGTTCCGCGCTTTTTGGCACGCTGAGCGGGGCGGCGATATCCAATGTCGTCTCAACGGGCGTGATGACAATTCCAGTGATCAAAAAGTCCGGATTTAAGCCCGCGTTTTCTGCTGCCGTGGAAGCGGCGGCTTCAACCGGCGGGCAGGTCATGCCACCTGTGATGGGTGTCGTGGCCTTCTTCGTGGCGGGTCAAATCGGCTTGGAATACCGCTACATCGTCGTTGCCGCGATCATTCCGGCGATCTTTTTCTACCTCGGCACATTCATGACGGTCTATTTCGAAGCCCGCCGCCAAGGTGTTGGGCCATTGCCGGTCGAAAATCGCCCAAAGCTTACGTCCGTTGAGCTGGTGCAGTGTCTTGTGTTTATCCTGCCGCTTGGTGTTTTGAGCTACTTTTTGTTTGCTCAGCCATCGGTGCAGAAGGCAGGTTTTTACGGGTTCCTTGTCGCCCTCGCCAGCGCCCTCGTTTTGTTTAAGGGCTTCCGGAATTGGCACAGCATCTACCAAGCTTTTGTGGGCGCTGGACGGATGTCGGCGGCGATCATCGTTATCGTGGCGGCCATCGGCCTGATTGTGGGGTTAATACAGGTCTCTGGCTTCAGCGGGCGGTTATCGCTTTTGCTGGCGCAACTGGCCAGTGGCCCGCTCCTCACAACGCTGATTGTTGTTGCGCTGGGGGCCATTGTGCTTGGGATGGGTCTTCCGCCAGGAGCCACCTACTTCATCATCGTTATCGCGCTCAGTTCGGGGATCGAAGCGGTTGGGATCGCGCCACTGACCCTGCATCTCTTTGTGGTCTTCTTTGCCGTGATATCGACCGTCACACCGCCAGTTGCGCTCGCCGCCTTCGCGGCGGCACCCATTGCCGGTGCAGACCCTGTTCAAACCGGGTTTCAGGCGGCCCGCCTTTCACTTGCGGGTTTCTTGATACCGTTTGTCTTCGTCTACCACCCTGCCGTTCTCTATAAACTTCAGGTCTTGTTCGTTTGGTTTGGCGGCGAGTTGCCGACGTCGAAGGCCATGATCGACATCGGATCGGTGTCGTGGTTTGACCTCGGCTGGATCGTTCTGGCCTTTACGCTGGCCATGTGGCTTTTGACCTCAGCTCTGACCGGATATGAGAAGAACAAACTGCATGGGATCGAACGCATCCTGCGGGTGGCCGCGGGCATCAGTATCTTGTTGCCGAATATCCTTTTTGCTCTGCCGGCGGCGTGCATCGGCGCAGCGCTGATCGTCCTACATCGCTTTCTTGGCGGTGCGCCGTCAAGAGTCGAAACAACTGCATCAAAAAACGCAAATACGTAACGGGAGGAACACATGCGTAGCACACTAGCAGGATTGTCCATCGGGCTGGCGGCCACCGCGGCGCTGGCCGAGGATCAAACCCTAAAAATGGCCACTATCGCGCCAAGCTTGGGCCAAGCAATCACCATGGCGACATTCGCCAACGTTGTAACGGACAACCTTGACGGCGTCGCGATTGAAGTGTCGGCAGGTGGTGCCGCGACGCTCCACATGATGGAGGTTGCGCGCGGCAACCTCGACTTGTCGATGACGAGCCCGGTTGTCTACAACCTCATGGCCGGCGGCAAGCGGATGTACGCAAATCAGGCCGACGCGCCGGAGCTTGCGGAAAACCTCGACCTTCTGATGTGGTTCCCTTACGGGGCCTATCACTTCGCGGTTCGTGCCGACAGTGACATCGAATTGCTGGATGACATCGAAGGGGCGACGGTCTTTCTCGGTCCTCAAGGCGGCGGTGCCTACAACGCCTCGCGCGGTTGGATTGAGGCCACAACAGGCCTCGTGGTTGGCGAAGACTACGATGCGATCAAGGCCAATTGGCAGACCGGCTTTCAGGCCTTTATGGACGGCAAGATCGATGTCTACGTGAATGGCTGTCTGGACCCCTGCGGCCAATTCATTCAGTTCACCGAAACCGAAGACGTCCGGTTTCTAGGGCCGGAAAGCGATCAGGGCGAAGCCGTCGATAAGTACCTTGGCAAGTGGCGCTATCGCGCTGAGGTGCCAGCAGGGCTCTATGCCAGTCAAAAGAACCAGGCCGCTGTCACGTCCTTTGACACGGCGGTTGGCATTGCCGTGCGCGGCGATCTTGACGAGGAAACCGTCTACCAGCTCACGAAAACCTTTTGGGATAATATCGACCAGGTGACATCTGAGGCGCCTTGGGCGAAGGCAATTGATATCAATTTCGCCGCGTCAAAACGCGGTATGATGGAACTGCATCCCGGTGCCGCACGCTACTACAAAGAGGTTGGCGCAATAGAGTGACCCACGTGACGGCGGGGCGCCTGTCCCGCCGTTCTGTTTTGGGTGGAAGTATCGAGGTTTGCCAATGTCCGCTGATGATTTCGCCGAGATAGAACGGGTTATCGTCACTTATGTCGAAAGCTACATCCAAGCAGATGTAGAGACCTTGCGCGGCGTGTTCGCCGATGACGCCGTCATGTTCGGATATGTCGGTGATCGTCTGGTCGAGGGCACACCCGATGTATTTATTGAGAACGTCGGCAAGGCACCCGCGATCGCTTCAACGGAAGCCACGCCAACATACGACATTGGTCATGTTGAGATCAGAGGCAATGCGGCGTCGGCGACGATCCAAGAGTACGGCTTTGGTGATTTGAACTTTACCGACTTCATGCATCTCCTCAAACGGGATGGTGCCTGGAAGATCGTCAGTAAGACGTTCTCGACCTTCTGAAGCAAGCAGGGACACCGAATGGCAAATGCCCTTAATGCAGAGACGAACGCATGGATCGCACGCGACGCAGCCGTCCTTCAGCATCCTGGAGGTGGGGGTAATGAACACACGCTGTTCCTGACACGCGGGGAAGGGTGCTATGTCTGGGATATGGATGGCCTCAGATACCTGGACGCACAAGGCGGCGCTTGGCTCAACAAGGTGGGCTACGGCCGAAAGGACTTGGCGCAGGTCGCAGCGGACCAAATGGCCCGCTTCGGCACGTTCTCGATAGGGTTTGACTACGCGAATACGGCGTCTGTCGAGTTTGCTGAAAAACTTGTCGAGCGGGCACCGGAAAATATCTCAAAGGTGCGTTTTGCAACGGGTGGCGGGGAAGCAGACGATCACGCGCTGCAGCTCGCGCGCCTCTATCAATCGCGAAAAGGTTTTCCTAAGCGTCGTAAGATCTTGGTTCACCGAGAGGCCTATCACGGTGGGACGATGGCCGGGGTGGAGTTGACCGGCGGGCGCCCCGGGATTGCTGACGTGTCCGACGACGTGATTTTTTTGACGCCTCCAAGACCGTATCACACGGAGCTTTATGGCTACCGCGATATGACCGAGTTTTGCGTGGAAGAGTTGCGGCGCGTTATTGCCCACCATGGGGCCGACAGCATCGCCGCAATGTTCGCAGAGGTCATGATCGGACCCGGAGGGATGATCCCGTTGCCGGACGACTACTGGCCTGCGATGACTGCGGTTTTGAAAGATAACGGCATTCTGTTTGTGGCGGATGAGGTGGTCACCGGTTTTGGGCGGGCCGGCGAGTGGTTCATGTCAGGCGCTCTTGGGCTAGAGCCCGATATGATCGTCTTAGCCAAAGGCATCTGCAGTGGTTACGTGCCGATGGCTGCTGTGCTTTTAAGCGAAGAGATTGCCGAGATGGTCAACGGCTTCGGCCCAGGCAATTCCTATGCGGGCCATGCTGTGGGGGCCGCAGTCGGGTCCGCACATATCGACATTATCGAAGACGAAGAGCTGTTGGAAAACAGCAGAGCGCGCGGTGCACAATTCCTTGAAGAACTTGCGCCGCTCGAAGATCACCCTTTTGTCGGCAACATTCGGGGTCGCGGTTTGATGATGGGGATCGAACTCGTATCAGACAAACAAACGCGCATGCCTTTGCTCAAAGATGCGCCCTGGCTCTTTGTCGACCTTCCGCGATACATGCGCGCCAAACATGGCGTTTTGCTGGGACTGCGCGGCAGTGTGATCCTTCTGACGCCGCCCTTGGTCATTGATGCCGACGATGTGTCAGTGTTGTGTCGCGCATTGATCAGGACAATCAACACAATTGACGTCCATTCTCTTCGATTGCCGTCTCTAACAGGGGTGGACGCAGTGTGATGACGCGGCGGCGACCAGAATTTAGCTCTACACGGACCAGTCGCCCGAATATTGCAGTCGATGCAAAGCAGCTAAATGCTGCAAAAACGGAAGGATGTCGACGATGACGACACGGTTCTTTTCGGACAAGTCGCGCCCTGTGCATATGGGACAGTACCCTTCAGAGTTGCTGGCAAGACGCACGCAGCCCGTGGATCTGTCAAATGTACCGACCCATGATCAACTGACGTTTGAAAACACAGCCGACCCATTTTCGATCATCAATGCCATGCGCGAGTATCAGGCGATGATGGACACCATTCGGGATGGTCTGGTCAACCGCGTCAAGGCTGGCTGCCCGGATGATCCGGTTGAACGGTCCAAACACCTGAAAGCATTCTCGTATTTCGCGGACGCAGCTGCGACAGGGGTCTGCGTCCTTCCTGATGAGGCGTTGCTAGAGGCACCGTATCGCAACCTCGATGTCGCCCGGCTGGCCCATGATCTTCGAACGCGCCAAACCAAAACGCTGGCTGCGGGCATCGATCTGATCATGGCTGATCTGAAAGAGGCGGCAGAGGCGCCACCGTCAGGGATTGAAGGCCATACCCATGGAATCGTGTTTCTTTACGAGAACCCACGCGATCCAGAGACAGATGAGGTTGGCGCAGGTTGGATACAGTCTGCCCAGGCCCATCGCGCGGGTCTCTTGGCCGCTGAAACCGCGATTGTTATTGCCAACTATATCCGGCTGCTTGGATATCCTGCGCGTGGTCATACGGTTTCTAGCAGTGATGTCGATCTTAACAAACTTGCTGTGGCGTCTGGGCTGGCTACCGTAGAAGATGGCGCGCTCAATCATCCTTACATCGGAACCCGTTTTGGGCTCGCCGCCGTAACAACGAATTTCGAGATTGCGCCCGATCAGCCGTTGGTGCCGCGCGCCCAACAACCCTCTTCAGCGTTCGGACTGTCGTGGAAACTTGGTAAGGGGTTTGCCAAGAACGCCACAAACGCCGTTCCCTATAAGAAAAGGCGGTTTGTTGATGGAGCGCACCCGTTTGAAACGCTCAAGCGCGTCGACAGGCCAACCACGTACATTGATGAGGCAAATGTACCACGTGTTCCCAAACGGTCTGACATGTTCAGCCGTGCGACGTTCGGTGATATGGGCAAGGCGGTGCAGGATGGCGCGCGCAACGGGCACTACGTTCGCAAAGCAGCCCCAGCCATGGCGCAAAGGCGGGCACTTGGGGCCTTCGTTCTGCTGCAAGATGGCGAACCCGCGACAGAGCAGGTCCGGCTATCGCCTGAGAAGGCAAGTGAGTTGGTCAAAGCGACCTGTTACTTCCTGGGGGCCGACGCTGTTGGCCTCAGCCGGTGCCCAGATTGGGCTTGGTACAGCCACGATGCGCGCGGGGACGCTATCGATCCGCCGCATGACAACGCGATCAACCTCATCATCGACCAAGGCTACGAGACGATGGAAGGCTCGTCCGGCGATGATTGGATTGCCGTCTCGCAGTCGATGCGCGCGTATTTGCGGTTTTCTCTGATCGGAGGTGTGATTGCCAAACAGCTTCGCAACCTCGGGTATGGCGCGAAGGCGCACACCGTCATGGACGGCGAAGTTCTGCAACCGCCATTGTTGCTGCTGTCCGGCTTGGGCGAGGTTAGCCGCATCGGTGAGGTGATCCTCAACCCATTCCTCGGCCCACGCCTAAAGTCTGGCGTCGTAACGACCGATCTACCGCTTGCGCACGACAAACCAATTGACTTCGGGCTCCAACGGTTTTGCGAAACCTGCAACAAGTGCGCCCGTGAATGCCCGTCTGGCGCCATCACCGCCGGTCCGAAGCTGATGTTTAACGGGTATGAGATCTGGAAGTCCGACAGCCAGAAATGCGCCAGCTATCGCATCAACACGCCCGGTGGTGCCATGTGCGGTCGATGCATGAAAACCTGTCCCTGGAACCTTGAGGGCATCTTTAAGGAGAAACCGTTTCGCTGGGCCGCGATGAATATGCCCGCAGCAGCCCCGCTTTTGGCCAAGCTGGATGACTATGTCGAAAACGGGTCTTTGAACCCGGTCAAAAAGTGGTGGTGGGATCTCGAATTCAAGGAAGATGGCGGGTACGGGCCGGCGACAAGCGTCAACACGCGGTCGCTTCAAAAAGACCTGGACCTCAAATACGAGGATCAAACGCTTGCCGTCTATCCTGCACCGCTTGCGCCGCATCCGTATCCCTATCCCTTTCCGATGGACCGAGAGGCCGGGATTGAGGCGTATCAAGCTCTAGTGACAGCTGAAGAGTACCAAACCCGCGCGGAGAATGGGACATTGGACGCAGTGCTTCACAGGGTCGTCGATGCTGGTGACAGCCCAGTTGTTCCCGTGCTGATTGACCAGGTTGAACATATGGCAGACGGGGTCACGAAATATGTCTTCCGCTCGACCGATGGAGGTCCTTTGCCGACATGGTCGGCCGGCGCGCATTTGGATGTTGTTGTCGCACCAGAATACCTGCGGCAGTACTCCATGTGCGGTGATCCTGCGGACCGCGATACTTACCAAATCGGAGTTCTGCGTGAGGATGACGGGCGCGGTGGCTCAAAGCTATTGCACCGGATATTTTCTCAGGGCCGCCGCATCTTTGTCTCGAAACCCATCAATCATTTCCCGTTGGCGCGCCATGCAACACACTCTGTGCTGATGGGGGGTGGGATTGGGGTCACACCACTTATCGCCATGGCGCACGAACTGCATGCGCAGGGTAAAAGCTTCCGTCTCCACTATTCGGGAAGAACCCGAGACACGATGGGTTTTCTCGCAGACCTCACACGCGTCGCATGGGCAGATAAGGTTTTACTGCATATCTCGTCCGAAGGCACACGGGTCGATCTTGCGTCTGTGATGGCTGGGTACCAGACCGGGTGGCATGTCTATACCTGCGGAAGTGAGCCCTATATGACCGCCGTGATGGACGCTGCGACGGCTGTGGGCGTTCCGGAAGACGCGCGACATTTGGAGTATTTCTCCGTCCCGGAGCAGCCAGACTACGTCAACGAGCCATTCATGGTCCGGCTCAAAAAATCCGGCACGGAGTTCATTGTCCCAAAGGACAAATCCGCTGCCGACGTCCTGACGGAGAATGGGTACCGTATAGATCTGAAGTGCTCGGACGGCATATGCGGTGTTTGCAAATGCGGACTGGTTTCTGGCGACGTTGAACACCGGGATTACGTGCTTTCGAAAAAGCAGCGTGAAGGCGCGATCATCTTGTGCCAATCCCGTGCGGCCCAAAAAGACGGTGTGATCGAAATTGACCTCTAGCGGCTTTGAATATTAAGCCGTGGAATGCAAAGTCGTGGCGAAAGGCAGTGGCCACGAGGCCCCTAGACCCAGGTCAACTTGCCCAGTCTGGCGACTGCTCCGAAACTTCATCATGAGCTTCTGTGACACTTCGAGCAGGCGCCAAACACACAAAATAACCAACGCCTACAGTGCCAATGCTTTGGCGTGCGAACGTTCCGTTCAGATTTGCATGGGGGCGCATAACCACGCGCCGTTTCAAGACAATATTCTTTGCTGAGGGGGCGTGAATGGTGCTGCAGGGGAGGATTGAACTCCCGACCTCTCCCTTACCAAGGGAGTGCTCTACCACTGAGCTACTGCAGCAAGTGTTGCATGCGCCGTGCCGCGGGTGATTAGACGGAATGGTGCAATCAGGCAAGGCCTATCTGGACGGTTTTTAAGCTGTGCTGTAACACATCGCTCATGGCCCGTCGCACCAAACCCGCTGCAAATTTGACTCGCGAAGACCGACTGAAATCGGCATTGAAGGCAAACATGGCGCGGCGCAAAGCACAGGCAAAGGCGAGATCCGCGCAAGACCGGTCCGAAGAGGCCGGAATAGACATGACAATCGAGGCAGGTAAGGAGCAGGACAATGGATAGTATTCTCGTCAAAGGAAATGGCGCGCTCAACGGCCAAATTCCGATCGCTGGTGCTAAGAATGCCTGTCTCACATTGATGCCGGCAACTCTTTTGAGCGATGAACCGCTGACATTGACGAATGCACCGCGCCTGAGCGACATCAAAACCCTTACTCTGCTGCTTCAGTCCCTGGGTGCAGAGGTAAGTTCGCTGGCGGATGGCAAAGTCATCGCGTTGTCTTCGCACAATCTGACCAGTCATCTCGCGCATTATGACATTGTGCGCAAAATGCGTGCCTCGATTTTGGTTTTGGGACCACTTCTGGCGCGGTTGGGCCAGGCCGTTGTGTCTTTGCCTGGCGGGTGCGCGATTGGCGCGCGTCCTGTTGATTTGCATCTAAAAGCGCTCGAGGCGATGGGCGCAGAGCTGGATCTGCGTGATGGCTACGTGCATGCTAAGGCACCAGGTGGGCTCAAAGGCGGGCGGGTCGATTTCGCTTTTGCCAGTGTGGGTGCCACTGAGAACGCGCTGATGGCGGCGACCTTGGCCAAGGGCACAACGGTTTTGAACAATGCCGCGCGCGAGCCGGAGATCGTCGATCTCGCGCAATGCTTGCGCAAAATGGGCGCACAGATTGATGGAGCAGGCACATCGATCATCACGATTGATGGGGTGGACCGCTTGGGTGGTGCGACGCATCAAGTTGTGACAGACCGCATTGAACTGGGCACTTACATGCTGGCGCCGGCCATTTGCGGCGGCGAGGTGGAGCTTTTGGGCGGTCGAATCGATCTTGTCGGTGCATTCTGCGAGAAGTTGGACGCTGCCGGTGTGTCGATTGAAGAGACGAAGTCGGGCCTTAAGGTGCGCCGCAAGGACACGAGCATCCGGGCTGTAGACGTCACCACGGAGCCTTTCCCAGGGTTCCCAACAGACTTGCAAGCGCAAATGATGGCACTGCTTTGTACGGCGAACGGCACATCGGTTCTTGAAGAGAAAATCTTTGAAAACCGTTTCATGCACGCGCCGGAATTGACGCGGATGGGGGCGCAGATCGAAGTTTCCGGCGGGACGGCGAAGGTCACAGGCGTTGACAAGTTGCGTGGCGCGCCGGTGATGGCGACGGATTTGCGCGCGAGCGTCAGTTTGATATTGGCCGGGCTTGCGGCGGAGGGAGAGACCCGCGTCGCGCGCGTCTATCACTTGGACCGTGGATATGAACAGGTCGTGCGCAAACTGTCGGGCGTTGGCGCGCAAATTGAACGGGTGTCTGGCGAATGACCGAAGACGCGCGGTTTGAAGATGCGCGCGAAGCGCCGATCAATATCGGCGCGTTCGATGCCGACGAGCTGCAAATCCTGTCAGCGTTGGTTCAAGATGCCGTTTTTCCTGTTACAGAAATGAGCTGGGGCAAGGTCAAACGCCGCTTTGCGATATTGATCAATCGATTTCGCTGGGAAGATGGCCTGCGGGCAAAAGCGGCACCCGAGCGTGTGCAGGCTATTCTGATCATCGACCACGTGACAGGTGTGTCTAGCCAAGGCTTTGACAGAAAAGACAAAGATCTGATCTTGTCATTGATGTCGATTGCATTTGACCCAGGCGAGGATGGCACGGGGCAGCTTACACTGACTTTCGCCGGTGATGGGGCCCTGCGCCTGTCAGTCGAGGCGCTGGAAGTGGGCTTGCGCGATGTCACGCGTCCCTACGCAGCCGTCAGTGGCTTGGCCCCCGACCACGGCGATTAGACCTGTTCGGCCTTTATGCCGCGCGTGTTCATCGCTTTATCAACCACACCATTGCAGTCTTGTAACCCTCTTGACGGAGCAGGGCGGCTTTCGAGCGCCAGCCCTCTGGGCAGACCACGAAAGCCGCATCTTTGCCGCGTCGGACAAAGGCGGTTTCTGCCGCACGCAAAAGGTCACGTGCTGCAGTTGCGTCGGATGCCATGGACTGAATGTCTTGAAAGCTCGTATGGTAAAAGTCGTCGAGTACGCCGATGCCCTCGATTTCATGGGCGACTGGAAAGTGCAGGCGAGACCCTGGCTGCGCAATTGCATAGCCTTGGACCTTACGTGCATCTTCTGAGACGAACATATCGCGGTCGGTCAATGTGAGGCTACGCCGCATCCAAGCATCAAAACGCAGATCCGCCTCTGCGTGGGCGTCCCAGAATCGGTCGATCGCCGACAGCCGGTCACGGTGCTCCGCGCTTCGGGCGACGATGCCGGGCACATCAGCTTCAATCGCCGGGCGTGCGTGTTTTGGGGCAGAGTGCGCTTCCAGACCGGTCCGCGCGAGGTAAAGCGTGAGCGGTTCGTACCCGCGTGCCGCCAAAGCCGCTTTCCAGTCCGCGCCGGTCACGAATGTCGCGAGTAAGATGCGGGCGCCTGCAGCCCGAAGTGTCGCTTCCGTTTCCGCGAATAAGGCTTCTTTGGTGCCGGGTACGGCATCGGGGCGCGCATAGCAGTCTGGCAAAAGCAACCCCGGCTCACCATTCAGGCCAGCGTATATCGGAGGCACGGGCAGGAGCATCGAATGCGCAGCGCCGGTCAAGCGGTTCCCTTCGATGGACACGTTCCAAAACTCTTGAACGGGCTGCGGTGCCGATCCCAGCGATTTGGCCAAGCTGGTTTCGATGTCCGACCCAGCGTCGGTCGCCGACCGCCACAGCTCCGGGTTATGCGCGCAGCGCTCTGCTGCGTCCGACTTTAACAAGTCGATGAGGGCAGGAATATCATTCGGTTGAGCGGGACGAATAGTCGGCGGCATGACACCTCCAGTCTGTTCGGTGCGAGCCGGGTATCATAGACAAAACACAAAAACTGCGCGATCCGCCAGAACTAATCACAGTTTTGAGGCTCTACAGTCGCGCGAGACCTTAATGCGAAGAACACTGTCGACGCCGTTCTATACATCGACATCTTCCACGGTCGGGCTGACTTCAGTACCCATGGGGTGTATTGTGCGCTCAGCCAAGGGAGACGGTACATGGTGACCGCGACACGCGCGCGCGATTACACGGGCATGATCACAAACACGGCCTACTGGGATCGCCTGGAGCTTCGTCCAGACGACATCATAGTATCCACACCGCCGAAGTCTGGAACGACTTGGACACTGTCCATCATCAATATGCTCCTGGCTCGGGAGGTTACCACCGACGCAGGCAGCGCCTCGGCGTCGCCCTGGATGGACTGCGGGCTGCGTGACTGCGATGCGTTGATTGAAAAGGCATCATCGATCCAGCGGCGCCGGGCCATCAAGTCGCATACGCCCCTTGATGGCGTCCCCTTTTCCAACGAATTGACGTATATCGTTGTTTATCGGCATCCGATTGACGTGCATTTCTCGATGCGCAGCCACGCCGAAAACATGCGCCGTGACACGCTCGATTTTATGTTTCCCGCTGACGAGCGCGCAGGGTTTCAGCGGTTCATCAACAATCCGCTGACGGACACGGGCACAGATGACCTGACCTTGGCGTCCCTTGTTCATCACTACAATATGTCTAAGGCTTATGCGGGGACGGGCAATGTCCACTTTATTCACTATGCGGATTTGAGCCGCGATCTGCCCGCCACAATTGCGCGCCTCGCAAAGCTGTTCCAAGTTGATCTAGGCACAGAGGTGTTCGCAGCGATTGCGCAGGCCAACACTTTTGCAGCCATGCGCCGCCAAGCTGAAGAGAGTGCAGATCGCTTCGACGAAAACTCCGGCTTTCTGGATAACGCGAAGTTTTTCGCGTCGGGTACGTCAAACAAGTGGGAAGGTCGGCTGTGCGACGAAGACCTTGAAGCGTATCGCGCGCGGATTGCGGACCTTTTGCCGGCAGACGATATAGCCTGGCTTCATTGGGGCGCGCGGCGGGCTTGAGCTTGCCCTGATCGCGGTCTATCTGACCGGCCTGACACCAAGAGGGCGGATATGCCGGTATTTCTCGACACCACAGACCCGGGCTTTGAGGCGCAGTTTCAAGCGCTTCTGACGGCCAAGCGCGAAGACAGCCCTGAAGTCGATGATGTAGTCGCGGACATTATCGCAGATGTGCGTGCACGCGGTGATGCGGCTGTTCTTGAGTTGACCGAGAAGTTTGACCGCGTTGCGTTGACGGCCCAGACCATGCGGATGTCGCCTACAGACGTGGTTCAAGAAGCGGCGAAGGTCGACCTGGATGTGCGCAACGCACTTCAAGTCGCCGCCGACCGGATCGCTGCCTATCACGAACGCCAGATGCCCCAGGACGAACTATGGGAAGACGCCACAGGCGCACGACTTGGATGGCGGTGGACACCGGTTTCCGCAGCCGGGCTCTATGTGCCCGGTGGGCTTGCGAGTTATCCGTCATCGCTCCTGATGAATGCAATCCCTGCCAAGGTTGCCGGAGTGGGGCGTTTGGCGATGGTGGTACCGACGCCGGATGGCGTGATCAACCCGGCAGTCATGGCCGCAGCTCAGATTGCAGGCGTGGATGAAATCTATCGGATCGGTGGGGCACAAGCCGTTGCGGCGCTGGCCTATGGGACTGAGACGGTACCGCCGGTCGACAAGATCACTGGGCCAGGCAACGCCTTTGTGGCCGCTGCCAAACGACGCGTGTTTGGGCGTGTCGGCATCGACATGATTGCTGGTCCATCAGAGATTCTGGTGATTGCAGATAAGGACAATAATGCCGATTGGATCGCGCTCGATTTGCTCAGTCAGGCGGAGCATGATGAGAGCGCTCAGTCCATCTTGATCACAGATGATGCAGCCTTCGCGAAGGCGGTGGAACAGGCCGTCACAGTCCGGCTTCAAAGCCTAGCACGCGAGGATATCGCGGGCGCATCATGGCGCGATTTTGGCGCTGTCATTGTTGTTCGGTCGATGGACGAGGCGGCTTTGTTGACCGATCGGATCGCACCGGAGCACTTAGAGATTTGCGTTGCGGACCCGCATGCGCTGTCGAATAAAATTACCCATGCTGGCGCGATCTTTCTAGGCCCTTGGACGCCGGAAGCGATCGGCGACTATGTGGGCGGTCCGAACCACGTGTTACCAACGGCGCGATCGGCGCGGTTCTCGTCTGGTTTGGGTGTGCTCGACTTTCTCAAGCGCACCACGCTGGCCGAAATGACGCCAGACAGCTTGCGCGCAATAGGGCCTGCCGCTGTCACACTGGCCGACGCGGAAAGTCTCGAGGCGCATGGTCTCTCAGTCGCGGCACGCCTAGAGGCGCTGAACCGATAAGCCGGTGGCGCGCCACGGGCTTGGTTCTCTAGGTTTTCGCTTGACACTTCTTGTTGCACAGAGTTGCTGCACCCAGATGATGTCCTAACCTGAGGATGCGCTCGACGATGACACGCATCAGCCATATTGATTTAGACGACGCGAACCTGCCACCGCCCACGCCGGAAATCGCGCAAGAGCGTAAGGTGGCGATCTTTGATCTGCTCGAAGATAACACCTTTGTGCTGCCAATGCGGGAAGAGCGACCTGTGCCTGCCGGACCCTATCACTTGGGACTGTCGATCCGCGACAAACGGTTGGTCTTTGACGTGAACACCGAAGATGCCGAGAAAGCGGCGGAGTTTCACCTCAGCCTTGGCCCCTTTCGGCAGGTCGTCAAAGACTACTTCCAGATCTGCGAAAGCTATTTTGACGCGGTCAAGACAGCAGCCCCGAGCCAGATCGAAACCATTGATATGGCCCGGCGCGGTATCCACAACGAAGGCAGCCGCGTGTTGCAAGAGCGTCTGGATGGCAAGGTTGAGATCGACACCGACACGGCACGCCGTCTCTTCACGCTGATCTGCGTGCTGCATTTCGGCGGATAGATGTCAGAAAGCTTGCCGCAATCTGTTTTGTTTTGCTGCGATCACAACGCTGTGCGTTCGCCCATGGCCGAGGGCATTATGAAAAAGTTCTACGGTCAAGGCACGTATGTGCAGTCGGTGGGTGTCCATAACGACCTAGAGATCGATGGGTTTTCCGTCGCGGTCTGTCACGAAATGGATGTGGAACTTGCGCGGCACCGGTCCCGGTCCTTTGACGAGATGGAACAGTGGGGCGACGATCTGAGCTCGTTTGACCTGGTGATTGCCCTGTCGCCCGCCAGCAAACACCGCGCGCTGGAATTGACGCGGTTTTTCCATCTGGATGTTGAATATTGGCCGATCCTTGACCCAACGGGGCTGGGCGAGACACGCGAAGACAAGCTGACCCGCTACCGCGAAGCGCGCGATCAGATCGTGTCGCGCCTACTGGACCGGTTTGGCGCGCCGGAGGCAGACTAATGGATGTGATCGAACGCTACTTTGCGGCCTTTAATGCGGGCGATATCGACGGGATGCTGGCTTGCCTGTCTGATGACGTGGCGCATCACGTCAATGAAGGACAGATCCGACGCGGCAAAGATCTTTTTGAGGCGTTTTGTGATCACATGTCGCGAACGTACCGCGAAGAGCTGACAGATATGGTGACCTTTTCTGCGGCCAACGGCACCCGGGCTGCCGCCGAATATACGGTCAACGGTACCTATCTTGTGACAGATGAGGGGCTGCCCGAAGCTAAAGGGCAAACCTATAAGCTCCCGGCGGGTTCCTTCTTTGACGTGCAAGACGGGAAAATCACGCGCGTGACGACCTACTACAACCTCGCCGATTGGATTGCCCAGGTATCCGCATGAGGGTCGCCGCACTTACCGGCGACGACCTGACCTCTGCCGTGGGCCAAGTTGCACAACTGCGCATCGATGTGTTTCGCGACTGGCCTTACCTTTACGATGGCGATCTGGCCTATGAGGAGGCATACCTTGCGCCCTTTGCAGCGAGTGAGGATGCGATCCTGGTCGGAGCCTTTGATGGGGCGGAGCTGGTCGGGGCCTCCACGGGTGCGCCGCTCCAGGATCATGCATCCGACTTTGCAGCGGCATTTGCGGCCACTGATCTGGATTTGGCCGATGTGTTCTATTGCGCAGAAAGCGTGTTGCGCCCGGCCTATCGCGGGCAGGGCATTGGCCACAAGTTTTTTGATCTGCGCGAGGCGCATGCGCGCGCTTTGGGCTTTACTTACGCGGCATTCTGCGGCGTGATCCGGCCTCGGGATCATCCACAGCGGCCAGAGTCGTATCGCCCGCTTGACGCGTTTTGGACGGGGCGGGGGTACCAGCCGATGGACGGCGTTGTGGCAGAATTCTCTTGGAAAGACATCGGAGACCGAGGCGAAACGCTCAAGCTTCTACAATTTTGGATGCGTAAACTGTGAAAGATATGGATGTGATCGGGTTTCAAGCTGAAAAGCGGCTTGTGTCAGAGATGTATGCCGCGCTGGAGGCCGCACCTGCGGAGGGTGTCGGCGCGGTTCTGGAGCAATTTTTGAGCCCCGATTGCATGTGGCGCGGCTTTCATCCGTTTCACGAACAGACAGGCCCGGCCGCGATTGCTGACGTGTTTTGGGCGCCTCTGAAAACGTCGCTGGCGAAGATGCAGCGCAGGCAGGACATCTTCTTTGCTGGACGCAACCAGCTTGATGGGTTTGAAAGCACGTGGGTCGTGTCGATGGGGCACCTTATGGGGCTCTTTGATGCGCCTTGGCTCGGTATACCGGCCTCGCGCAAAATCGCGATGCTGCGCTATTGTGAATTCAGCCGCGTTGAGGATGGGCGGATCGTCGAGCAGGCGATGTTTTTTGATATCCCGCATCTGATGGTGCAGGCGGGGCTCAATCCGTTTGGCCCGCAAACGGGCCAGCACCTGGTGCAGCCTGGGCCGCGCACCCATGATGGGCTTTTGTGGGAAGACGCCGAGAAAGACGAAGCACAGAAGACGCTGGACGCGATCAACGCAATGATCGGCGATATCGCAGATTGGGCGCTGCCGATGTCGCTTGAAGACGAGCTGCGGCGCACGTGGCACGAAGACATGCTGTGGTGGGGGCCGGAGGGAATCGGCGCCAGCTATACGATTGAACGCTATGCCAAGCAGCATTCCGGCCCGTTTCGCGACGCCTTTCAGACGCGCACGTTCCGGGGGCATATCGCCAAGCTTGCTGAAGGAAACTATGGCGGGTTCTTTGGGTGGCCGAACCTGACACTGGAGCATAAAGGCGGGTTCATGGGCATGCCTGCGACCGGTCAATCCGGCGATATGCGGGTCATCGACATTTATCGTCGAGATGGGGATAAGCTCGCCGAAAACTGGATATTCATCGACATTCTGCACTTTTGGAACATGCAAGGCGTCGATCTATTGGCCCGAACGTTGGAGACAAAAGGGGTGGTGCGATAGGATCGCACCCTACGGGCCAGCGCATAGGCTAGAAGTCGACTGCGATGCCCTTCTTTTCCCAATCGCCATAGCGGACGGGTTCGGGCCCGTCGCGCCCGCCTAACTCTTTGGGGCGCTCTACCTTGTCGGCGGCTTTGCGCCGTTCTTCAGCCTCGGCCAGCGCACGCTGGGCTGCAGGGGGCAGATCCGTCGGTGAAGGTGTTTCCTTTTCGTCCATAGGGCTGATATACGCCGCCTTCGGGCCAAAGCAAGCGGATCACGAATATGGACACGGCAGGCCAAGCCGCGCGCAAATCAGCGCTGTACCTTTTGGACAAGGTTCTGGGCGAAAGCCGGTTGATGTCAGAGCTTTTGGCGGCGGGGGCGCTGGACAGGTTGACCCCACCCGACCGGGCGCGCGCGCAAAGGTTGGCTCTTTCGGTGCTGCGTAACTTGGATCGCGCCGACCGCTTGATCTCGCGACATGTCCAAAAAGCGCCCCCCTTGCCAGTGCGCAACATCCTGCGCCTTGGCACGTTGGAACTGGCGGAGGGAGCGGCGGCCCACGGTGTGGTCAATGACCTCGTCGCCATCGCGTCCAAGAGCCGGAGGCATGGGCGGCTCAAAGGGCTGGTCAATGCCGTCTTGCGCAAACTGGCCACTGACGCGCCGCGCGATTGGAGTGGTCTTGCCACGCCGCGCTTGCCCGGATGGTTGCGCGGTCCATTGACCGAGGCTTGGGGTAAACACGCAATCGCCAGGATGGAACAGGCACATGCCTCCGGTGCGCCTTTGGACATTACGGCGGCATCGGACCCAGAGCGCGTCGCGCAAGAGCTCGGCGGTGATCTTTTGCCGACCGGGTCTATTCGATTGCAACAGGCCAGCCAAGTTACTGCCTTGCCGGGCTACGACGCCGGGGGATGGTGGGTGCAAGATGCGGCAGCCGCGCTGCCTGCCAAGCTGATCCAAGGGCAGCGTGTGATCGATCTTTGCGCGGCGCCGGGCGGAAAAACTTTGCAGTTATCGGCGATGGGCGCCGACGTCACAGCCGTCGACGTGTCAGAAGCGCGTTTGGACCGGGTCAAAGCGAACCTTGACCGCACCGGATTGCGTGCCCAAATCTTGGTTGCCGATGCTCGCGCGGTCACCGGCACATGGGACGCGGTCCTTTTGGATGCGCCCTGTTCGGCCACGGGCACCATCCGTCGTCATCCCGATCTGCCACACGCCAAAGATGGCGCGGATATCGGAAGCCTTATCACCTTGCAGGCAGAATTGATCGACCATGCAGTGACCTTGCTTGGCCCTGGCGGGCAGTTGGTCTTTTGCACCTGTTCGCTTTTGCCGGATGAGGGCGAAGTCCAAGTTGAAGAGGCGTTGGCCCGCCATCCGAACCTTGTGATTGATCGTGATGCCCTCGCGCATGGCTGGATCGAATCAGCTTGGCGCAGTTCCGAGGGCGGCCTTCGCGTGCGCCCTGATTTTTGGTCGGATTGGGGTGGAATGGATGGATTTTACATCGCTGCATTGCGAAAAACGTGACCGGCCCAAAAATTGAGACCGTGACACGGATTGGGTGGATGCGTATGACATATACACTCAAAAACACGCCTAAAAGAAGCGTCTGACGCAGTTCCATGAGCACCCAAAACAGCCTTCGCGCGCGACAAACGCGGTTCATGAACAGGCTTGCAGCCCGCCTAACCGCGCGCGCGGAACCAGCGAAGGGCTTTGTCAAACCACCTGAACCGCGCACGATCGGCAGCTTTGCTAAGGGGCGGCAGCTTATCGCTGGCAATTACCTGTTGGCGGGGCATCTCGTCACCGCGCCGGGTCAGACCATTTGGGAGATCAAAGCGCCGGACACCGCCTTTGACCTGGAACGGCAAGGATTTGCATGGCTTGACGATTTGGCGGCAGTCGGTGACAGAGCAGCGCGTGCGGCTGCGTCTGCCTGGGTCGATGAATGGATTGAGCAGTGCGGCAAAGGCACCGGTCCGGGGTGGACGCCAGACCTGACAGGCCGCCGGTTGATCCGCTGGATCAACCACGCAACTCTGGTCTTGCGCGGGCGCGACCCTGGGGCGTCCGCTGCCTTCTTTCGCGCGCTCACGCATCAGACCCATTTCCTGTCGCGCCGGTGGCATTCGACCCCGGCAGGGCTGCCGCGATTTGAGGCGCTGTCTGGGTTGGTGTACGCCTCACTTGCGCTCGAGGGGTTGGAAGGCTTGGCCGATCCAGCCATCGCTGCGCTGTCGAGTGACTGCGAAACCCAAATCGACGCTGATGGCGGTATCCCAACACGAAATCCAGAAGAGTTGTTGCAGGTTTTTACGCTCTTAACCTGGACCGCATCCGCGATTGCCGAGGCGCATCGGCCGCTGGACCCGGCCCATACGGCTGCAATTGACCGGATCGCGCCGACGCTGCGGACGTTACGCCACGCCGATGGCGCACTGGCTCGGTTTCATGGCGGGGGACGCGGCACAGAGGGGTGGCTGGACCACGCGCTGGCGGCTTCGGGGGTGAGACGGCGCGTTCCAGACGGACTTGCGATGGGATTCGCACGACTGTCGGCCGGGCGAAGTTCCATCATTATCGACGCAAGCCCACCACCAGGCGGCGCTGCAAGCCTGAACGCACATGCCTCTACGTTGGCTTTCGAAATGACGTGTGGGCGTCGGCCGATGATCGTGAATTGCGGCGCAGGCTCGTCTTTTGGGGCCGATTGGCGGCGTGCGGGCCGTGCCACACCGTCGCACAGCGCGTTGAGTCTAGATGGTTTTTCGAGTGCCCGACTGGGCGACGAAGACAAGCAATCGCTGCGCGAGGCGCTTCTGGATGCGCCGGATTACGTGCCGATTGAAATCAGCGAGGTTTCGGATGGCCAACGCTTTCAGGGCGGTCACAACGGATATGTCCAGACACATGGGTTGACCCATGCGCGGACTTTGGAGTTGACCTTTGATGGTCGCGGTCTGGCTGGCGAGGACATGCTTCTGGCGCTCGACGCCGCCGACAAACGCCGCTTCGATCGCGCGTTAGAAGCAACTGGATTGCGCGGGGTACTCTATGACATCCGCTTTCATTTGCACCCCGACGCGGATGTCGAACTTGACCAGGGCGGCAAAGTTGTCGCGATTACACTCAAAAGCGGCGAGGTCTGGATGTTTCGCAGTGAGAGCGCGCCGTTGCGTATTGAGCCTTCTGTCTACTTGGAAACGGGCCGATTGAAGCCGCGCGCGACGCGCCAAATTGTTCTATCAGGAACAGTTACCGACTATTCTAACCGGATGCGATGGTCACTTACCAAGCCGCACGATGCAGGGTTTGGGGTGCGCGACCTCGTGCAAGATACGTTCGAACTGCCCGAAGGCGAGTTTTGACCGAAAAACGGCTCAGGTGTCACTTGCCTAAACGGCTGCGTTTGCAGCTTCGGGCGTTCAAGGGTATGCAGCCTGCAAAACGAAACACATATCGCAGACAGGCTTTCCCATGACCGACATTGTGCCCGTGCGTCGCGCGCTGATTTCTGTTTCTGACAAGACAGGACTGCCGGAATTGGGCGCCGCGTTGGCGGCACATAGGGTCGAGATCCTGTCAACCGGGGGAACGGCGGGTCTGCTACGTGATCTGGGCTGCGCGGTCACCGAAGTGGCCGAAGCCACCGGTTTTCCAGAAATGATGGATGGCCGCGTTAAGACCTTGCACCCAGTCGTGCACGGCGGTCTTTTGGCGCTGCGTGACAAAGCGGATCATGTTGCCGCGATGGAAACGCATGGGATCGCGGGCATCGATCTTGTGATCGTGAATCTCTATCCTTTTGAAAACGCGCTCGCGCGTGGAGCATCTTATGCCGAGATGATCGAAAACATCGACATTGGCGGGCCCGCCATGCTGCGCTCTGCAGCGAAAAACCATCGCTTTGTGACTGTCGTGACGGATATTGAGGATTATGCCTCTCTGCTGGCTGCGATGGCGGAGCATGATGGGGGAACACCTTACATACTGCGTCAAAAACTGGCGCAAATCGCCTATGCGCGCACGGCTGCCTATGATGCGGCGGTCAGCACGTGGATGGCGGGTGAGGTCGGCGGAACACCGCGGCGGAGGGTCTTCGCGGGTACAGTGCGGCAAGAGCTGCGATATGGCGAAAACCCTCATCAAGGGGCCGCCTTTTACGCCGAGCCCGTGCCGCGCCCGGGTGTCGCGACCGCGACGCAACATCAGGGAAAGGCGCTCAGCTACAACAACATCAACGATGCGGATGCCGCGTTCGAGTTGATTTCCGAATTTGATCCAGCAGAGGGGCCCGCGTGCGCGATTATCAAACACGCCAATCCATGTGGCGTGGGGCAGGGCGAGACGCTTCTCGGCGCCTATCAGCGCGCCTTTGACTGCGACCGGACCTCGGCCTTTGGGGGGATCGTCGCGTTTAACCAGCCGCTTGACGGTGAAACGGCGCAGGCGGTTGTCGAAATCCTGACCGAGGTGGTGATCGCGCCGGGTGCCTCGGAGGCCGCCAAACAGGTCTTTTCGGCTAAAAAGAACCTGCGTCTTCTGACAACCGACGGGCTGGCCGACCCCCGTGCTGCGGGGATCGCGGCCAAGCAAGTGTCTGGCGGGTGGCTGGTGCAAGACGCGGACCGCGCCGGTGTCCCGGATCCGCAGGTGGTCACAAAGCGCGCGCCATCCGAGGCTGAGATGGCCGATTTGCGCCTGGCTTGGATCATCGCAAAGCACGTGAAGTCCAATGCAATCGTCTACGTCAAAGACGGCGCGACCGTCGGCATTGGCGCGGGCCAAATGAGCCGTGTGGACAGCGCGCTGATCGCGGCAAAAAAGGCAGAGCGGATGGCAGACGCCCTGGGCCTCGCGGCGCCGTTGACCCATGGCTGTGCGGTCGCGTCCGACGCCTTCTTTCCGTTCCCAGACGGGTTGATGGAGGCCGCCGCCGCAGGCGCAACAGCTGTGATCCAGCCGGGCGGTGCGATGCGTGACGACGACGTGATTGCAGCGGCGGACGCGGCGGGCCTAGCGATGGTCTTCACCGGCCAGCGGCACTTTCGGCACTGATGCGCGTCGTTTATTGGGCTTCCCTTGCTGCGTTCCTGTTGGATCAAATCAGCAAATATGTGGTTGTGCACACGCTGCAGGTTGAGTTGCGCGGTCCCATCAACGTAGCGCCGCCACTCTTGCGGTTCATTTACGGCGAAAACCACGGGATCAATTTTGGCATTGGCGGCGATTACGTAAATGCCTGGGTCTGGATCGGTTTGGCGCTGGCGATCTGCGCGTGGCTGCTGTGGTGGCTTTGGACGCGCGCGCTGCCGATCGTGCCGCGCCTTTGCGGCGGGCTCGTTGTCGGCGGCGCTTTGGGCAATGTCTTTGACCGCATCGTCTATGGCTATGTCCTGGACTTTCTCAACATGTCCTGCTGTGGGATCGACAACCCTTATGTGTTCAATGTCGCCGATATCTTCATCTTCGCAGGCGCGCTCGGCTTGGTGTTGCTGACGCCCGAAGATACGCCGCGCAAGGGCAAGAAGGGGGCGTGACAAGGGTGGCTGGTTTGGCGTATCCAAGGTGTCAGACATGGGGGACGCAGCCAATGCGGTTCGTGCAAATCGGTTTGATACTGGCCATCGTTGGCCTGAGCGCCTGTGGCGAAGTGCGACTGCGTGAATTGCGCAATCCGTCCGAAGGGCCAGACGAATTTAAGATTACGCCGGGCCTTCCGCTGGAATCGCCTGACGACTACGCGTTCTTGCCTGAGCCAACGCCGGGCGGAAGCAATCTCACGGATCAGTTGCCATTGGAAACCTCCGTTGCTGCCCTGGGCGGACGGCGCACCAACAGCACAACGATACCTGCAAGTGACGGCGGTATCGTCAACTATGCCTCGCGCTTTGGTCGCGATGGCACGATCCGTGAAACCTTGGCTGCGGAAGACGCGGATTTCCGCAAACGGCGCGGGCGTTTCACCAATATCCGCATCGTGCGCCGCGACAGCTACGAGCTTGTCTATCGCCGCGAAGTGCTTGACGCCTTTGCCGAACAGCGCCGCTGGCGTGCGGCTGGGGCCCGGACCGCCTCGGCACCTCCGCAAGAGTAAGCGCTCACGATCGCGCCAGTGCGCTTGAATGCGCGCCGTTGCGCCGTACATCTAAAAACAACATCGTCAATCCTTGCGAAGGAGAATTTATGCTGCGCCGTCTTCTGATTGCTCTGATCGCTTCCGTTCCAATCGCGGCTTCCGCCGAAGATCTGGTGACCTCATTCACGCTGGAAAACGGGATGGAGGTTGTTGTGGTCGAAGACCACCGCGCGCCGGTCGTGCAGCACATGCTGTGGTACCGCGCGGGGTCCGCTGACGAGCCGCCCGGCAAGTCGGGTGTCGCGCATTTCTTGGAGCATTTGCTGTTTAAAGCCACGGATGAGTTGGAATCGGGTGAATTCTCCGCGACCGTGTCGGCCAATGGGGGGCAAGACAATGCCTTCACCAGCTACGATTACACGGGCTATTTCCAGAAAGTCGCTGCCGATCGGCTGGGCTTGATGATGAAAATGGAAGCGGACCGGATGACCGACATCCGCCTGACCGAAGATGACATCCTCAACGAGCGCGGCGTGATCTTAGAAGAACGCAACCAGCGCACCGAAAACAACCCGCGCGCGCTCTTTGGGGAGCAAATGAACGCCGCGCAGTACCTCAACCACGGCTACGCGATCCCCATCATCGGCTGGATGCACGAGATGGAGCAGTTGGGTATGGAGGATGTGATGGCCTTCTATGCGGATCACTATGCGCCCAATAACGCGATCCTGGTCGTGTCGGGCGATGTGACGCCGGACGAGGTGCGCGCCCTTGCCGAAGAACATTACGGCCCAATCCCGGCCAATCCCGCGATCAAACCGCGCGAGAGGAGCCAAGAACCCCCACAGATTGCCGCACGGCGCGTGATGTTCGAAGACCCACGCGTTGCCAGCGAGTATGTCTATCGCAGCTACCTGGCACCCGAACGGGATCCCGGCGACCAGGAAAAGGCCGCGGCTCTGCGGATCCTGGCAGAGCTTTTGGGCGGGGGGCAGACCTCTTACATGACGGAAAAACTGCAGTTCGAAGAACAAACCGCCGTTTACACGGGCGCGTTTTATCGGGGCACTTCGTTGGATGACACGACGTTCGACGTTGTGATTGTGCCGCGCCCTGGCGTGAGCCTTGAAGAAGCTGAGGCCGCGATGGAACGGGTCATGGCGCAATTTCTGGAAGACGGCGTGGATGAAGACGCGCTGGACCGGATCAAGATGCAGGTGCGCGCATCGCAAATCTATGCCCGCGATAACGTCGACGGGATTGCGCGGCGCTACGGCGCGGCGATGGCCTCTGGCTTGACCGTCGCGGATGTCAAAGCCTGGCCCGACCTGATCCAGGCGGTCACATCCGAAGATGTGTTGGAAGCGGCCCGGGCCGTGTGGAAAGACGAAACTTCGGTCACGGGTTGGCTGATGAAATCTGAAGAGGTGAGCCAATGATGCGCTTTGCACTCCTATTTGTCGCCCTGATTGTTGCGCTGCCCGCTCGCGCCGAGGTCAAGATCGAAGAAGTGACTTCGCCGGGTGGCCTGACCGCGTGGCTGGTGCGCGAGCCGTCCATCCCGTTTATGGCGCTGGAGCTGTACTTTAAGGGGGGTGCCTCTCTCGACGTGCCCGAAAAGCGCGGTGCCATCTCGTTGATGACGTCGCTCTTGGAAGAGGGGGCCGAAGATATGGACGCGCGTGAATTCGCGCGCAGAACCGAAGGCTTGGCGGCGTCCTTTGGCTACGACGTTGGCGATGATGGCCTGACCGTGTCGGGCCGTTTTCTGACCGAAAACCGGGACGAGGCTGTGGCGCTGCTCCGGGCATCCATCGTTGCGCCACGCTTTGACGAAGATGCCGTGGAACGGGTCCGCGCGCAGCTTTTGTCCAACATCCGGTCAGATGCCAAAGATCCCCGCGCGCTGGCGCGCAAGGCCTTTGACGAGATGGCCTATGGCACCGTGCATCCCTATGGCAGCGACCCCAATGGCACCGAAGACAGTGTCACGGATCTGACGCGGGACGATTTGATTGCTGCGCATCGGGCCGTGTTTGCACGCGACCGTGTCGTGATCGGCGCGGTCGGTGACATCACGCCCGAAGAGCTTGGCGCGCTGATGGACACGTTGCTGGGCGACCTGCCTGAAACCGGTGCGCCGATGCCCGGCCCGGTGGAGCCGCAGATCGCGCAAGGCGTGACAGTTGTACCCTTCGAGACCCCTCAATCGGTCGCCCTCTTCGGTCATGTGGGCATTGAACGGGATCACCCTGACTTCTTCCCAGCTTACTTGTTGAACCAGATCCTTGGCGCCGGTGGCTTTGAAAGTCGCCTCACCGAAGAAGTCCGGGTCAAGCGCGGGCTGACCTATGGCGTCTACGCGTTCCTGTCGCCCAAAGACTACGCGGCGACCTACCAAGGGTCCGTGTCATCCGCCAATGATCGCATCGCCGAAGCGATTGACGTGATCCGCGACGAGTGGCGCGATATTGCCGAAAACGGCGTGACGGCCAAAGAGCTTGAAGATGCAAAACTGTTTTTGACGGGCGCCTATCCGCTCCGGTTCGATGGCAACGCCCGCATCGCGGGGATCCTCGTGGGCATGCAGTCCCAAGACCTGCCCATCGACTACATCGCGACGCGCAATGACAAGGTCAATGCGGTCACGTTGGAGGAGGCAAACGCCGTCGCCAAATGGCTCTATCAGCCCGACAGTCTACACTTCGTTGTGGTCGGCGCACCGGAAGGGCTGGAAGCCGGGAACTGATCTGCGGGCGGTGGTTTTGGGCCCGTGCCTTTGACGGAAGAGCAACCGCCTTGCGTCGATGATCGAATATGTGAACATGTCGATAGGGGATCGTCTTGAGGCTGCTGCAAGGTTTGTGCTGTGCGCTTGTGGCCCTTGTTTTTCTGGCCGGGACGCTGAAAGCGACCCCTTTGAACCGATGGCAAATCTCGTGCGGCGTTGATGCTGGCGCGATCTCGAAGTCGGGCAAGACCTGGACCTTCAAAACAAGCAGCAACCAATGCCCAGGCGGGATCTTCAACCAACGGGCCGAGATTTACACGGACCGGATCAAGCCCACCCATAAAGGCACGTACCGCTTCACTTCGCTCGTCTCTGTCAGGTCGCCGTCAAAAGAGACCTTTGCCATTTTTCAAATTCACGACGGGCGGTTTGGCTGTGCGCCGCCTTTGATGGTGCGCGTCCAGCCAAGTGGGCACCTAACGATCAATGGCGACTACAAGATCGGATCCAAGCCGGGCGAAAACTGCGTGCGAAACGTTTTGGCCAAAAGCGGAAAGTCACATGCGCGGCTTCGGCGAGATGGCACTGAATACAAGCTTGACGTGGTTTTGGACTTCAACGGGCAAAGCGGCTTTGACGTCTTTGTCTACCTGGACGACGCGCTGCAAATCCAAGGTGCCTATACCGTTCAACCCGGCAAAGGCTATTTCGTGTCCAAGTTCTTCTACTTCAAGCACGGGTCCTATTCGCAAAACATGTTCGACTATGAACTTGTCTCGCGCGATATGCGCGTTCGCAAAATCCGCCTAAAAAAGTAGCAAGCCGACCCGCGCGGCAAGGCTCCGGTCGGTGAGAGGGCGTCGCGCACCGATATCTGGTGCGCGACCTTTTAGTTACGCGCGCCCGTAGGCCTCTGCGATGGCGACCTGCATGGCCTCGCGGGGTGTTTTGTCGCCCCAAACCAAAAGCTGGAGTGCGGGGTAGTAGCGCTCGGCGCTCATGACCGCGGCGCCGATCATCGTGTCGATCTGATCCGCGGTCGCCACTTGGCCGCCCGTCAGAACCAGCCCATAGCGATAAACCATCAGTTTTTGCTCGGCCCAATACGTGAAAGAGCCCGCCCAACACTGGTCATTGACAAGGTTCAAAAGCTCGTAAAGAGCGCCGTGACGGTCCTCTGGTGGCTCCATTTCGAACGTGCACACCATCCGCAGCGTTTCGTCGTAGTTAGACCATGCGAGTGTGAGCGAATACGTCCGCCACTGGCCTTCGACCGCCATCGCGATCTGGTCGTCGGCGATGCGATCAAAATCCCACTCATGATGCTCCGCCAGATGTTCAACGATGTCGATGGGGTGAATTTCGTCTTCCAGAAAGTGTTCGGAAAGGGCCATAGATGCCACCTCATAAATCGCTTGAAGCGATGTCGCGGGGGCAGCAGCGCCCCCCGGCGCCTCAAGTGCCTGCTCGATATCGGACCAGGGCGATCCCCTGTGCCCGTGTCTTGACCTTGCTTGACCCGCTAGAGCCTGGCAACCCTTTATTTGGGGATAACCGCAATAAGTTGTGGAGCAACGTTGAAGTGGCGCAAATTGTGTTATCGCAACGACAGGCTGCGATTGCGTTGCGCAAGAAGTGGGCTTCGGCGCGCGAGACCAAACGCGCGCCGAAGCTAGTCGGTCTTAGAAGAGGAAGTCGTCTTCTGTCAGGGTCAAGCGCCAGCCTTGAACGAAGATGCTTTGATCATCGCTCAGTTCGATTTTGGCACCTGCGCGGCCATAGTGGATGTCGTCCTCCAACTCAGCAAAGCTGGACACCGATGTCGCGCTCAGGTCGATCAGGTCATGGCCTTGCTGGAAGCGCTGGATGAAGTCGTGCCCGTCACCATCGGCAAAGACGAAGGTATCCTCTCCGGCCTGGCCGTTAAGGCGGTCATTGCCGGTGCCGCCGTTGATCAGGTCATCGCCGCGACCGCCTTTGATCAAGTCATGGCCGGCGCCGCCGACGCCAACATCGTTGCCCGAGCCGAGGAAGATCTTGTCGTTTCCGCCATTGCCATCGACGAAGTCGTTGTCGCGGCCCGTTCGGATCACGCTGCTGGTGTCGTCGTCCAAGATGAAGTCAACCTTGTTCGACCCATCGGATTGTAGCACGTCGACCGGCAACAGCACGCCATCCAGGACATGCGCAATGCCGTTGGAGGCTGGGATGTCGAGCGCGATGATATTCGGGTTCGGCACGTCTGGATCGGCATCAACGAGGCTGGCGCCATCAACGCCAAGCGATCCACCCTGCAACGTCGCAATGCTGCTGCTGGCCAGAACAGCGGTGGAGTCGAGCGCCTCTGGTGCCACATGATATGTCAGCACGGTCTGAAGCAGTGGGATTGGATCGCCACCGCCGGACAAAAGCGACAGTGCGTCGACCAGATAGGCAAAAGCTTCGCCCTCGTCAGACCCGTCAAAGCCAAGCGTCTGGCTCAGTTTGACGAAGGCCGCGTCGTTGGGGGCGAACACGGTCAGATCGTCCATCGGATTGTTCAGCGCATCGACCAGATCGGCGGCTTGGACGGCGGTAAGCAGCAAGTCGAAGTCTTCGGCGTTGTCGTCGAAGGTCCCGCCGCTTGCCGCCACGATCCCGGCCAAGGTCGGCAAGTCCGGTTCATTGCCCGGAATGTCGAAGGGCAAGAGCACCCGGTCAATGGCCTGGATAACGCCGTTATCGGCTGCAATGTCTGGGATGACGATGTTGGGGTCCGTGATGTCGGGCTCATTGTCGATCAATTCGGTGCCTTCGGTCGCGAATGTCGCGTCGGGCAATAGGGTCTCGATCGTGTCCGCATCGTCGATCTGCGACGCTTTCTTGGCACCTGGCGAGACGTGATAGAGCAGCACATCGGTCAAGAGTGGAATTGGATCACCATCAGGGGCAAGGCCTGCAAGTGCACCTGCGATGAAGTCAAAGACCGCTTGTTCGTCTGTGTCATCCCCATCAAACCCAAGGTCCATGGCCAGTTGCGTGAAGGCCGCGTCCGTGGGGGCGAAGACCGTGATGTCTGTCAGGCCCTGCACCGTTTCGACCAGCCCGGCTGCGGAGAGGGCTTTGACCAGGATGTTGAAGTCGTCCGAGCCTGTCGCGATGTCCACGATGTTCGGCAGGTCGTTGCCCGGGATGTCGAGCGGGATCAGAACGCGGTCGATCACCTGGATCGTCCCGTTCGAGGCCGCGATGTCAGGCACGACGATGTTTGGGTTTTCCAAGTCAGGCTCGTTGTCTTCCAACTCGGTCCCGTGCGAGCCAAAGCTGGCGCCTGCGAGGAATGTGGAGACATCCTCTGCCGCGTCGATCTCGGCTGCCGTCTTGGCACCGGCAGACACGTGGTAGAGCAAGATATCAGTCAAAAGCGGGATGGGATCGCCATCGGGGGCCAGCCCGGCCAGCGCGCCCGCGATAAAGTTGAAGACAGCGTCTTCGTCGGCCATGTCGCCCGCAAAGCCCAGATCAAGGGCCAGTTGCGTGAAGGCGGCGTCGGTTGGCGCGAACACGGTGATGTCGTTCAACCCCTCGACAGTGCCCACAAGACCCGCAGCAGAAAGCGCCTTGACCAGGATGTTGAAGTCATCCGACCCGCTCGCGATATCCACGATGTTCGGCTCCGGCAGATCACCGGCGGACAGGTCCTCGTATTTCAGACCTTTACCGAAGACGTTGGCCGATCCACCGACGGTCAGCGCGGCCCCGGCGGGCGGGACTTTGCCGAGGAATGTGAAGTTGTCGGGCAGGTGGCCTGGCTGCTCTAGCTCGACCAACACGTATTGCACGCCTTGATCGTCATAGACGTGCCAAATGCGTTCCGCGTAAAGCGTGCCGCCATTGCCGATCTCTTCGCCGTCGCGGCTGATGGTTGCGGTTTGGCCATGCGTGTCGTCGCCGCGCTCGTTACGGAACGCATCGCCCGACAGGCGCGTGTCATCGTCGGTGACTGTGATGTCGAGCGTGGCCGCGGCTGGCATCGTAAAGCCAAGATGCGGCGCGATGGACGAGGGTCCGAACAGGTCGGCCTGCGCAAAGCCGGTGAAACTGAAAGTTTGCAAAAGACTATCCTCCGAAAAGTGGGATCAGGCGTGGTGGTATCGCGGTCGACGGCAGAGGACCGACCGCGCGCGCGGCAAGGTGCAAACAGACTGACATGCGCTGACGAAGCCCCCTTTATCACCGCGATTAAAGCGTGTGTGCAAAATGCACACGCCACGATCCGCTATTTGGGGCGCGCGCGTGATCTGGCAACTCGAATCTGAAGAATTTTCGGAGAAACTGCGCTGAAGATTCTCTAACTATCTGGAAAATATAATATTTTTCGCACGCGACTATTGGGGGTAACGTGCATCCTACGCAGAAAACCACTGTCTCTGGCGTGGTCGCGCAACCAGCGTTGGCAAAGTCCAAGAAACACTCGGGGTGGTCTGGGGCTAATCGGGTCTGCGGCGGCGCAGGCTTCGGCGCAGAGCGAAACCGCTGACCGCCGTCAACAAAAGGACAGCCCCGCCCGGTAGAGGAACCGTGCTGATCGCCGGAGTAAAGACTGCAAATGTGCGATCCCCAGCCGCGAAACTCGTCGATGCCACAGTTGTAACCAAAGGGCTGTCAATGCTTTGCGCGCTTAGATTGGGTGCATCGCTAAAGTTGCGTGCAAAGACCACATGCGCGGATGTAGCTCCTGTGGCGCGCGCATAAGGGATGATCGCGTTGCAAAGGATCGATGACGTGCAGCCCGCGGTCAGCGCAGGCACAGCGTCAAAATCGCCAACTGGGCCAACCACAAACACCTCAGACAACAAAGCCTCGGCGGCTGCGACGGCCGAGCTTTGTGTCGTGAACGCAAAGTCAGAAACGTCGTCGCACCCGTCGAACAGACTAACACAGGTTCCGTCCACAAACCGAACAGAGTAGCGCGCGCCGCCGATCTCAAGACCCTCGGCGCCGATCAAAGACCCGTTGTCTAGTGTGAGCGTCGCAGACTGCGCTGCGCTGCTAACCAGCCACGTCGCTGCCGCGCCAACAGCTGCCAAAACAAAAGACCTAAACCACATGTGCGAAACCTTGACGCGCTTGGAACTTCCCTAAGTGGTAGTCCAAGTTTTTTGCCCCGTTCAACGGCACGGCGCGGTCTTTTCGTGGAATCGCAGTCGTTTTTCGTGAATTTGCAAAGGTCAGACATGTGGACACTCCTGCAACCTGAAAACCTGCGACACAAACTGCGCATCGCGGCAGTGGTGACCGGGGTCATGACCATCATGGGACCCTTTGGCACTTATGACGCCCTATCGCTTGGATCGCGGTTTTTCTATTGGGCGCTGGCGATCTTTGGCTGTGCCATCGTGTTCGAGGTCGCGGTTGAAGCGGCAATCCTCCATTTGCGCACGCCGGGCGGCTTACCAGTGCATATCAGCCTTGGTGCCGGTCTCGCAGCGCTGCCCGCCAGTGCCGTTATACTCGGTCTTGAGGTGCTGTTTCGGGATGGCATGCCTGTGGCGCAGTGGCCTTGGCTTTATCTATGTGTGTTGCTGGTTGGGGTGGCGATGAGTTTTCTGAGTTTTCACCCGCTCTTTGCCCCGTTGCGCCCACCGCCGCCGCGGCCCGTTCCCTTCCTGGACAGGCTGCCCGAACATGCTGGCACCCGGCTGGTGTCGCTATCGATGCGGGATCATTATGTTGAGGCGGTGACCGATCAGGACACGATCATGATCCACCTACGCTTTCAAGACGCGCTGGCAGAGGTGTCCGGCCATCCCGGTCTGCGCATCCATCGATCGCACTGGGTGTCGATTGACGCGATAGAGGCCGTAGAACGACAGGGGCGTAAACTACGGGTGCGTACACGGACAGGTCAGGTGTTGCCGGTCAGCGATACCTACCGGCCTGGACTTTCTGCGGCACAAAACAGGGGCTGGATTACAGCGACGTCAAGGCTCTAGCCGTCGCAGTCGGCACGCTGTGAGACGATCAGGCGTGGACAAAGAGGCATGTCCATCGGGCTGGGATCTCAACGAATTCATAGATTTGGTGGAGCATAGCGGGATCGAACCGCTGACCTCCTGCATGCCATGCAGGCGCTCTCCCAGCTGAGCTAATGCCCCATCAGGAGGGATGCAAAGATCCCTTTAGTGGTGGATCGTGGGATAGGCGTTGGACGCAGCGGGATCAAGTGAAAAACCGCAGCGCACCATCTTAAGCGCAGAATTAGCTTTCGTCGTCGTCGGCTGGCACGTCGGCGATTTCTTCAAGCGAGACATTATCCCCCTCGTCATCGTCATCCAGCAGATCATCATCGAGTTCAACATCAACATCCGTGTCGTCATCGTCCAGAACGACATCGTCATCGCCCTCGGCCATCGCTTTGGCTTTGGTTGTGACAGCGTCTTCCGCATCCGCCGCGATCATGCGGGTCTTGCCGGTCTCCCGCTCGACGATCTCGCCGGTATAGGGCGAGACGATTGGGTTTGCGTTCAGGTCGTAGAACCGTTTGCCTGTCGTGGGACAAACGCGCTTGGTGCCCCATTCTTCCTTTGGCATGCAGAATACCTCTTGCAACTTAGGTCGCACATGTCGACGATTCCGGGCACTTGCCACAGCGGCTGGCGCGAGTCAAAGCCTCAATGTGAGGTTGGGGAGATAGGATGCAAAACCTGCGTTTGCAAGGCGATCCCGAGATTGATGTCACATTGCGTCGGTCGCCGCGCGCGCGGCGCATGACTTTGCGTGTTTCTCGGTTGGACGGGCGTGTCACGCTGACGGTGCCGCGCGGCGTTGCGGAGGCCGAAATGTGGGCCTTCGTGGACGCGCGCCGAGATTGGATTGCCAAGCATCTCGCGACACAGGTCCCGCACACCCACGTGCGCCTGGGCGCCATGCTGCCAGTGTTAGGAGAGGCGCGCCGCGTCGTCGCGGGCCAAGGCCGTCGCGTGCGGCTCACCGATACCGAGATCGCTGTGCCAGGTGCCGAAAACCAAGTCGGTGCGAAGCTGCAAGCATGGCTCAAGCAAATGGCGCGGTCCGAACTCAGCTTTGCTTCCGACCAGTACGCAAAGGCTTTGGGTCGGCCCTATGCCAAGTTGACACTGCGGGATACCACCTCTCGGTGGGGATCATGTACCTCTGAGGGAGGGTTGATGTATTCTTGGCGCCTGATCATGGCGCCAGCCGAAGTCTTGGCCTACGTCGCCGCCCATGAGGTCGCGCATCTGCAAGAAATGAACCACTCGTCGGCCTTTTGGGACCTCGTTGAACAGCTATACGGCGATACGCGTCCACCGCGTGCCTGGCTCAAGGCGCATGGGCACGACCTCCATGCCATCCGTTTCAAAGATTGACGTCACGTATTTTTGTGATCACAAATCCACTATGCCAAGGAAATTGACAGAAACGGCCCCAACCGCCGTTGCACATGATCAGGTATATCGTCGTCTGCGCAGCAGAATCATGCATGGCGACATATTCCCAGGCCAGCCGCTTACGCTGCGTGGCATTGGGGCGGAGTACGGCGTATCGATGACGCCTGCGCGCGAAGCCGTGCGACGGCTGGTCGCCGAGGGAGCGCTATCCCTTTCCGCGTCCGGACGCGTGGCAACACCCGAAATTAGTAATGAAAGGATCGAAGAGCTTGCAGCCTTGCGCGCGCTTATCGAAGTAGAACTTGCCTCGCGGGCGCTTCCGCGCGCGCACATCGCCCTCATCGAACGCCTGCAGACCATCAATGGCGATGTGGCCGAGGCGGTCGCCCACCGCGATGCCGTCCGCTACATCCGGACCAACCTCGAATTCCACCGCACACTCTACCTGCGGGCACAGGCCCCAGCCATGCTCGCCATGGCCGAAACCGTCTGGCTGCAACTTGGCCCCACTATGCGCAGCCTCTACGGGCGCTTACGCCGCACCGAACCGCCGCAATACCATAGGCACATTATCGCAGCCCTGCGCGCCGGTGACGAGCCAAGCCTCAGGCTTGCCGTACGTTCAGACGTAACCCAGGGCCTGCGTATGTTGGCGAGTTGACCGCTGCGGCAGACGTCGTGCTCCGGCCGGGCGTCGCAGTCCACCGGGCGAACACGAGGCATCTATCTGCCCAGCACACCAAAGAAAAAGTCAACCAGCAGCAAGAAGAAACACAGCGCCGCAATGGTCACTGCCACGACACTGCCGACCGAAACACCGGGCGTACCAAAGTCACCAAAAACGCCCAAATAGCCTGCGGCCCCGACAAAGACAAGCCGGCATGCTGCTCTCGGCGTGACTTTCATTGTTCTAAAAATACTCCAGGGGGTGCGGGGGACAGCGTCCCCCGCCTTGGTCGGACCGCTTGCGGTCCGAAAGCCTGCCGGACCTGACCCTAAGCAGCCAAACCCTTGCTGCCCATATCCAGGAACTTGCGACGACGATTGGCGATCAACTCCTCGGGCGCCTGCGGGGTCAACTCCGCCAAAAGATCGCGCACCGCCAACTGAACCGCGTCCAGGGTCTCGACTGGGTTGCGATGGGCACCGCCCACAGGCTCTTTGACGATCCGGTCGACCACGCCCAACCCATGCAAATCTTGTGCGGTCAGGCGCAACGCTTCCGCCGCTTCACGCATCTTCTCTGCGTCTTTCCAAAGGATTGACGCACAGCCCTCCGGCGAGATCACCGAATAGATCGAATGTTCCAACATTGCCACACGGTTTGCTGTGGCAAAGGCCACCGCCCCGCCGGACCCGCCTTCGCCGATCACAAGCGACACCATCGGGACCCCGATCTGCAAGCATTTCTCGGTCGACCGCGCGATGGCCTCGGACTGGCCGCGCTCTTCCGCCCCCTTACCAGGATAGGCGCCAGGTGTGTCGACAAGTGTGATTACCGGCAGCCGAAACCGGTCCGCGAGATCCATCAACCGGATCGCTTTGCGATATCCTTCAGGTCGCGCCATGCCGAAATTCCGCTCGATCCGCGTTTTCGTGTCTGTGCCCTTTTCATGTCCAATCACCACGATGGGCTGATCTTCAAACCGCGCAAGCCCCCCCATCACCGCGTGGTCATCCGCAAAGTTCCGGTCGCCCGCAAGCGGCGTGAAGTCGGTAAAGAGCGCCGCAATATAGTCTTTGCAGTGGGGGCGGTCGGGGTGGCGCGCCACTTGGCATTTCCGCCACGCCGTCAAATTCGCGTAGAGGTCGCCCAGCATCTGCGCGGCTTTAGCATCCAGCGCCTCCGCCTCGTCGCTGACATCCATGCCATCCGTGGCTTCGCGCGCAATCGCGCGCAGTTCTTCGGCCTTGCCTTCGATTTCGGCCAACTGCTTTTCAAAATCTAGGTATTGCGTCATCTCTGCCTCTGGTTTGCGCCTATATGGCAGCGCCGCGCCCAGGGTGCAATCAGGGCCACAAAATTGGATAGAGCGACGCCAGCAGCAAAACCGCCATCCCGCAGTTAAAGGCCACGCGCCTGCGGTGGTTGGTCAGGACCCGGGCAATTTGCTGACCCAGCAAGGTCCAGGTGCTGACCGATGGCAAGTTAATCGTCCCAAAGACAATCGCGACAATCACAATCGCCCAAGCCGTCCGATCCGGCGCATAGACCGTCATCGCGGTCAGCGCCATCGCCCAAGCCTTTGGATTGACCCATTGAAAGGCGGCGGCCTCTATGAATGTCATCGGCCGCCCGGCGGTGTCCGGGTTCGACAGTCCGGCCGCCGTTGCCGTTTTCCAGGCCAACCAGACCAAATAGACGACGCTCAGACCCTTCATGACCTGATAGCTTGGCGGCCAAGCGTCAAAAAGCTGAATAAGACCCGCGCCCACGAGGAGTAGCATGAAGACAAACCCTGCGCCAATGCCCAGCATATGGGGGACGCTGCGGCGGAAGCCAAAATTGGCACCCGACGCCATCAGCATCAAGTTGTTCGGGCCAGGTGTGATCGACGACACGAACGCGAAAACGGCCAGGGCAGTCAGGAGATCTGAAGTCATGGCGCACAATTTATGCGGTGTTCCAAGATCAGTGATTGCAAATCATACGGCTGTGGTCGAATACTTGGCAATACATGAGAGAAATTGACGATAAATCGCACGAAATATTGCGCCACCTCACAGCGCAGGGCCGGTTGAGCAATATTGATCTGGCCGACCGCGTCGGGTTGTCGCCGTCTGCGTGTCTACGCCGCGTTCAAGAGATGGAGCGGCGGGGCATTATCACCGGCTACCGCGCACAGATCGACCGCGCGCAGATGGGCATCGGATTTCTGGCCTATTTGGGTGTTGGTCTCAGCCAACATAACAAAGCCGCACAGGCCGCGTTCGAGGCGGCGATGGCGCGCGCCGAGGACGTGGTGGAGTGTCACAACACCACAGGCACCATCGAGTACTTGCTGCGGGTCGAGTCAGCGGATCTCAAAGCCTATAAGGTCTTTCACACGGATGTTCTGGGCGCGTTGCCGATGGTGGCCACGATCACGACCTATGTTGTGCTGGGCTCGCCGAAGGACGCGCGCGCCTAGTTCACGGCTGCTGCCGCAATCTTTGCGAAGTGGGCGTCAAGTTCGCCGGCGATGGCCTCTAGTTCCGAGCCGGCCTCGCTGACATAGGGGGCAAAGACCGTTGAGGGCAGTTTGTAGCTCAACGTCGCGGTACCGTTTGACGTCTCGGTAACATACATCCGAATCGGGGCTTCGATCATTGCGGCTGTCGAAAGCTCTAGCACCCGAACGGCATAGACATTGTTGAACACCCCGATGACACGGTTGCCAGGGATCGTGATGCCCCGCTTTTTCGCCGCCCCGGTGGGGCCCGCTTGGGTCACGACGCCGAATTTGTTGGCCTTCACGGCGGCTTTCACGTCATCGATGAGTTGGGCGTAGGGTTTGTCGGTCGGCTGAACTGACCAGCCGTCGCGGGGCGCCATCTCGGCCCCAGTGGCCGTGGCCAGAACGATCATCAGAAAGGCGTGGAAAAGGCGGCGCATAAGAAGTCTCCGGATAGCTCACCCCGTGAGCTCGCATACCAGCGGCGTGAGCCAAAATCACAAGTCAGTGGGGTGCGGCAAGGCTTCGCTCAGGGTGCGTTAGTTGGGCCGGATCTTGCCGCAGCGCTCTGGCAAAGTAGCGGCGAGGTGTGGCATAGGGGGCTCATGATCATCCGAACACTCTCTGTTGTACTTCTATGTGGTGTGGTCTTGGCGGGCTGCGGTGGGTCCTCGGCCCAAGCGCCAACATCTGATGCGGTCGATGCGGTGCCGCTTTATCCAAATGAAACGCCCGAGTTGCGCGCGTTGATCGTGGCGGCTGCGGCCGAAAACGATGTGCCGGTGACGTTGGTTCAGCGGGTGGTTATCCGAGAAAGCACGCACCGCCCCAGTGCACGCAATGGCCCGTATTACGGCCTCATGCAAATCCTACCCGCCACAGCGCGGTCTATGGGATTTCGCGGCCAGCCAAACGATCTTTTGGATGCCGAGACCAATCTGAAATATGCAGTCCGCTATTTGCGAGGCGCGTGGCTGGTGTCGGATGGGGACGAGGCGTTGGCGGTCAGTTGGTACGCGCGCGGCTATTACTTTGAAGCCAAGCGACAGGGGCTTCTGGCGGAAACCGGCGTTGACGGTAAGAAAGTCTGGCCAGATTGAGGGGTCGGCGGGTCGCTGTTGGCCTGCGGCCAAGGCGCCCCACCCGCCGTCCCGCAGGGTGCTTTATCCGTTGATCATTTCGGCTTGGCGCACGATCACCTCTGCTTGCTTGATTGAAGCGATATCGACCAAGCGGCCTTTGTAGACGGTGGCGCCTTGGCCTTCGGCTTTGGCCGTCTCCATCGCGGCGAGGATTTCGCGCGCTTCGGTCACGGCGGCTTCGGACGGGGTGAAGACCTCGTTGGCCAGGGCCACTTGTTTGGGGTGGATGGCCCATTTGCCGACCATGCCCAGCGTGGCCGAGCGGTAGGCTTGCGCGCGGAACCCGTCATCATCCGAGAAATCGCCAAAAGGTCCATCCACGGGCAGCACGCCGTGGGTGCGGCAGGCGGCGACGATGGCGGCTTGCGCCCAGTGCCAGGGGTCGGACCAGTGCTTTTCGCCGTCGCGCAGCATGTAATAGTTTTCTTGTGTGCCGCCGATGCCGGTCGTGGCCATGCCCATGGAGGCTGCGAAGTCGGCAGCGCCCAGGCTCATCGCGACCAGGCGGGGTGAAGCGGCGGCGATCTCTTCCACATGGGCGATGCCTGCCGCGGATTCGATAATGACTTCGAAATTGATCGGCTTTTGGCGCCCTTTTGCAGCCTCAACGGCGGTGACGAGCGCGTCGACCGCGTAGATATCTGCGGCGCAGCCAACTTTGGGGATCATGATCTGGTCAAGCCGGTCGGACGCTTGTTCCAAGAGGCCGACCACGTCCCGGTACCAATACGGCGTGTCGAGGCCATTGATCCGGACCGAGAGTGTCTTGCTGCCGAAATCGACGTCATGCGTGGCCGCGATCACGTTCGCGCGGGCGCTGTCTTTGTCGCTCGGCGCCACGCTGTCTTCCAGGTCGATATTGATCACATCCGCCGCAGAGGCGGCCATCTTCTCAAACAAAGCAGGGCGCGAGCCGGGGCCGAAAAGCTGGCACCGATTGGGGCGTGCGACAGGGGCGGGTTGCAAGCGGAAGGACATGTATGCTCCGGTAATTTTATTTCACTGATCTGGCCTGGAGGATTAGGAAGTTGCGCGCATATTTGCAAGCGCGATTTCGCATGTGCAGCATCGGCGATGTTGCGGAAACAGGCGCAAAAATTTTGCAAGATTTTTGCACATGGTGGGAAAAAACTGCGTGAAAGGGTCTTGTGCAGCAAAGATTGCAAGAACGCGCCGCGGCGCATATCCGATACTCTGCCAAAGACTGATTCCCCCATTGGAGGCTGCTATGATCCAGACGCCCTATCTTCTGTTCCTCGGTGATGCACCCGACGCCCTGGCCGCGAAAGTCGCGCAAGGCATTACGGATTGGCGGCCTGACAATGCTGTTGGGCAGTTCCGCCTGCCGGGCTGTGGTGCGGATATGGGTCTGACAGATATGTCGCTGGACGAAGGCTTGGCAGCCGGGGCAAAGACGCTTGTCATTGGTGTTGCGAACCGCGGCGGCGTGATTTCAGACGCATGGAAGGTCGTGTTGGTGGAAGCGCTGCAGAAGGGTTATGACCTTGCGGCGGGCTTGCACAACTTGCTGCGAAACGAGGACGATTTGCAGGCCGCGGCTAAGGTCAATGGCCGCACTTTGCATGACGTGCGTGTGCCTTCGGTGGCGTACCCCATCGCGAACGGCAAAAAGCGCAGCGGCAAGCGGGTTCTGGCCATCGGCACCGATTGTTCTTGCGGCAAGATGTACACCGCCATGTCCATGGATGCGGAAATGGTGAAGCGCGGTCTGAAGTCCGATTTTCGCGCAACCGGCCAGACCGGAATTCTGATCACCGGCAAGGGCGTGCCCTTGGACGCGGTGATTGCGGACTTCATGGCGGGCGCGGTCGAGTATCTGACACCGGATGCCGAGGATGATCACTGGGATCATATCGAAGGGCAGGGCAGCCTCTTCCATGTTAGCTATTCCGGCGTCACGATGGCCCTGATCCATGGCGGGCAACCGGACGCACTTGTGCTCTGCCACGAGCCGACGCGGACCCATATGCGCGGGCTGCCGCATTACACTCTGCCGACACTGGAGCAGTTGCGCGACACGGCCCTGCCGATTGCGCGTGTGGCCAACCCGGCGGCGCAGGTCACCGGCGTGTCGGTGAACACCAAGGCGCTGGGCGAAGACGAAGCGTTGACGCTGCTTGCCGATATTGAGACACGGATGGGGCTTCCGGCCACGGATCCTTACCGGTTTGGCGCAGCGAAGCTGGTGGACCCTTTGCTGGCGCTGTAGACCTGCGCTGACCCGGGGTCCAATCGTCTGAAACACGCGCGGTGCGCAAGCGGAGGATAAAGATGCAAGTGCAAGTCACGCGCGATGTGTTCCAACTCGCGCAGGTTTTTACCATCGCACGCGGGTCGCGGACCGAGGCGCAGGTGTTGACAGTCCATTTGCGCGATGGGGCGCACGTGGGCTGGGGCGAATGCGTGCCATATGCGCGCTATGGGGAAACGCTCGACAGCGTGACCGCGCAGATCGAGGGCCTGCCGGACATGTTTGATCGTACCACGCTGGCAGAACTTCTCCCTGCTGGAGCGGCGCGCAACGCGGTGGATTGCGCGTTGTGGGACTTGGAAGCAAAGCGGGCGAACCGCCGGATGTGGGATTTGGCAGGCTTGCCCGCGCCGGGCCCTGAGATCACCGCCTATACGCTCTCCCTTGCGACCCCGGACGCCATGCAAAAGCAGGCGGCAGAGAACGCGGCGCGGCCTTTGCTGAAGACCAAGCTCGGCGGCGGCGCAGAGGATGTGGCGCGGATTGAGGCGGTGCGCGCGGGCGCGCCGGATGCGCGGATCATCGTGGACGCGAACGAGGGCTGGACGCCCGAGCTTTATCAGACACTTGCGCCGGTCCTCGTGCGGCTTGGCGTTGAAATGGTCGAACAGCCTTTCCCCGCCGGCGACGACGCTGCCCTGCGCGACTTGGACCGGGTGCTGCCCGTCTGCGCCGATGAAAGCTGCCATGACCGGGCGTCACTGCCCGATTTAGCGGGCAAGTACGACATGGTGAACATCAAGCTGGATAAGGCCGGCGGCTTGACCGAGGCGCTGGCGCTGCGCAGCGCAGCGTTGGAGCAGGGCTATCAAATCATGGTGGGGTGCATGGTGGGATCGAGCCTGGCGATGGCCCCGGCTACGCTTCTAGCGCAAGGGGCCGCAGTTGTGGATCTGGACGGACCGCTCCTTTTGGCGGAAGACCGCGCGGCGCCGCTGCATTATGATACTGCGGGCGTGCATGCACCGGAGCAGGACCTATGGGGCTGACAACGACCTGGGCAGTCCTAGAGACGCGGCTGCTGTCGGACAATTGGGGCACTCTCAAAACCACCAAGCTGAAGTTCACTTTGGCCGATGGCAGTATTACGGAACAATGGCGCGAAACATATGACCGCGGGGATGGTGCTGTTATTCTGCCCTATGATCCAGTGCGCCGCCACGTTCTGTTGGGTCGTCAGTTCCGTTGGCCCGCCGCGTATCGCGCAGACCCCGCGCCGCGCTTGGTCGAGGCGGCTGCAGGCGTTCTGGATCAGGACGAACCCGAGGATTGTATCCGCAAAGAGGCGCAAGAAGAGTTGGGACTGGTCCTGACCGACGTGCAGTTTCTCTTTGACCTCTATTCTTCGCCCGGCTCAATCACCGAAAAGCTGCACTACTTTGTCGCCACCTACTCTGCCGAGGATGCAAAGGCCAAGTTTGGCGGGCTGGCCTCGGAAGCCGAAGAGATCGAAATCCTTGATCTGCCGCTGAGCGAGGCGCTTGCCATGATCGCGGATGGTCGCATTCAGGATGCAAAGACCGTTATTTTGCTGCAATATGCAGCGCTGACCCTAATGCCGGAGGCCTGACCCATGTCGCGGACTGTCTATGTAAACGGAGAATACCTGCCAGAGACGGAGGCGAAGGTGTCCATCTTCGACCGCGGTTTTTTGTTTGCTGATGGCGTCTATGAGGTGACCTCGGTCCTAGACGGCAAGCTGGTGGACTTCGATGGCCATGCGGTGCGCTTGGAACGCTCGTTGAACGAGTTGGACATGGCCCACCCGATCAGCAAAGAAGACCTGCTGGAGGTGCATCGTGAGTTGGTGCGTCTGAACGAGATCGAAGAGGGCCTCATTTACCTTCAGATCACGCGCGGCGCGCCAGAGGATCGCGACTTCGCCTTCCCGTCCGAGGACACGCCACAGACGGTTGTTCTCTTTACCCAGAATAAGCCCGGACTGGCCGACAGCCCAGCGTCGAAGACGGGGATCAAGGTGATCTCGGTCGACGATCTGCGTTGGGGGCGGCGGGACATCAAAACGGTGCAGTTGCTCTACCCATCCTTGGGTAAGATGATGGCCAAGAAGGCGGGCGCGGATGATGCGTGGATGGTGCAGGATGGCTATGTCACCGAAGGCACGTCCAACAACGCCTATATTGTGAAGGGCGGCAAAATCATCACACGCGCTTTGTCCAACGACATCCTGCACGGGATCACCCGCGCTGCTGTGCTGCGCTTTGCGCAAGAGGCGCAGATGGAGGTTGAAGAACGCTCCTTCACCATCGAAGAGGCGAAAGCAGCAGACGAGGCGTTCTTTACCTCGGCCAGTGCCTTTGTGATGCCGGTTGTTGAGATCGACGGTGCGTCTTTGGGCACCGGTGCGCCGGGCCCGGTCTCAACCCGACTGCGCGAGATTTATCTGGATGAAAGCCGTAAAGTCGCGATTTAACGCGGCGCCATCCGGATCGCGCCGTCAAGTCGGATAACCTCGCCGTTCAGCATCGGGTTTTGAGTGATGTGGCTGACCATGGCCGCGTACTCTGCCGGATCGCCGAGGCGTGACGGGAAGGGCACTTGGCGTCCCAGCGAGGTTTGCACCTCTTCGGGCAGGCTTTCGAGGAGCGGTGTCAGGAAAAGGCCCGGTGCGATGGTGCAGACGCGCACGCCTTTATCGGCCAGATCGCGCGCCATCGGCAGGGTCATCCCCGCCACGCCCGCCTTTGAGGCCGCATAGGCCAATTGCCCCACTTGGCCGTCATAGGCGGCGACCGAGGCTGTGTTCACGATCACGCCGCGTGCGCCATCATCGCCCAGGGGCTCTGCCGCGACCATGCGCGCGCCAACTTGGCTGGCGCACAGAAAGCTGCCGATCAAGTTCACTTGGATCGTCTTGATGAAACTGTCAGCTGGGTGCGGCGCTCCGCGCGAGACGGTCTTGGCGGCCGGTGCTATGCCCGCACAATTGACCAAAACGCGGGGTGACCCGTGTGCAGCCTCTGCAGCAGTGATACCGTCGGCAACGCTGGCCGGATCGCTCACGTCGACCTTGGCAAAGCTGCCACCGATTGCGGCTGCATGCGCCTGCCCGGCCTCCTCGTTCAGATCAAAGAGTGTGACCCTGAGCCCATCTTCGGCCAAACGCATGGCTGTCGCGGCCCCAAGCCCAGAGGCGCCGCCCGTCACAATCGCTCCTGCTCCGTGCCAATCCAACATTGCGCATCCCCCTGATCTTTGATCGCTCTGTCCTGCGAAGCCTGATCCGGCTTTTTGCGGAATGTCAAATTTGGAGAAGCAAGGCCGATCTGTTTGAAGGTCCGCGCGCGCCCCACAAAAAAAGCCCACGGACGGCTCGCTCAGGCGCGTATTTTAGACCCGACCTCGTTGTAGTCGGGCCGTCACTCCGCAGATCACCCGCCCTCCGATATCTCGAGTTCGGCCGCTGCGCAGACCGCTTTGATGTGTTCAAAGCCCTTCTGGCTCATCTCGTAAGGGGGCGCTTTGGCCGGGTCTTGTTCGGCCTCGACCACGATCCACCCGGCGTAATCCATGGCCTTCAGCGCTTTGGCCACAGCTTGAAAGTCGATGCAGCCATCGCTTGGCACTGTGAAAGCGCCCGCAATGACGGCGTCTAGGAAAGAGCGGTTGTTGGCCTTCACATCCTCGACCACGGTTGGGCGAATGTCTTTGAAATGCACGTGGTGCAAGCGGTCGCCCCAGCGGTCGAGCGTGGCCATCACGTCGCCTCCCGCGAAGAGAAGATGGCCGGTGTCAAAGCACAAATGTACCTCTGGGCCCGACCCATCCATCAGCCAGTTTACGTCATCTTCAGATTCAATAATCGTACCCATGTGATGGTGGTAAGCCATCGGCATGCCGCGATCCGCCATCCACTTGGCCAGTTCGGTCAGGCGCGCAGCGTACGTCTTGATCTGGTCCCGGTCGAGCGTCGGGCGTGCGGCCACGGGCACATTTTGCTGGCTTTGGATCGTGTTCGAACACTCGGCATAGACGATGCAAGGCGACCTTAGCGCAACGAATTGTTCGACTTGCGCTTCAACGGCGGCGCGCTCTTCAGCGACGTCGTTCACCAGTGACGCGCCGGAACACCAACCGCCGCACAGCGCTATGTTATATTTGTGGAGGTATTCTTGCAGCCCTTCGGTGGTTTTTGGCATCCGTTGCCCGCGTTCGACACCTGTGTAACCGATCTCGCGCGCTTCCTCGAGCGCTTGTTCCATGGTATAGGCGGACGTGATGTCGGGCAGATCATCATTTTGCCAGGCGATCGGAGAAATTCCAATTTGGACGGCCATCGTTAAGAAATCCAGTGTTTGTTTCGCGCTGAAGTTGTCGTCTCTTTGGGCTTTGACTGCTTGCGTTTCGCGACCACATTGGCAGCCGATGGCCCGTTTGGCCCCGCTTAGCATACCTCATACGCCTGATGCCAATAGCAGTGGCTTTCGTCACTGCGGCTTTTGCGAACGGATCGTCACTGAGTTCGCAAAGTGCGCGACTTGCGAAGGTCTGGCGTTTCCGCGCGAAACACCAGCGCATACAAGTCCTATGCTGGCGCTAGCCGTCAGATCGGCTGAGACGCCCCAAGACACGTCGGCGCGCCGACGGATCGGTAGGCAATACCAAGGCGCTTTGGGCGTCAAAGAGGCCGGTATAAGCCCCACGGAAAAGGACTCGGTTCTGTGCAAAAGGTGCCAGTTGCAGGTCGCGCTCAAAGCTGTGGCCAAGGCCCGACACGCGATAGCCCGGCGCACCAGACGTTGCTTCCAGGTAGCCTTCGATGGCCAGTTGGCGCAGCGGGCCTGCGGCTCCGGTGAACCGCGCCGTTTGGACGGATTGCGCGACCATACGCTGCGATTGCGGGTCAAACTTGCCGACAATCTCGGCATAGCCGTCAGAACGCAGCGCCGTAAGCCCGCGGCCCGAAACGGCAACTGGTCCAACAAAGGCGCGACCGCCCCGGCGCGTCACCGTGCCTGCGACCAAATCCAGCTCGGCGCGCGCGGAAGTTACGCTGCTGGCCGCCACTTCCGACCCGTTCCACAAGCCCGAGATCGCAACGCGGTCACCGACCTTCACGCGGCGCACGGCGGTTTCGAACCGAACTGTCACGCCGAATACTGTCAGACGTTGCCCACCGTCGGTCACATCTGTGACTGTGCCGACAAGCGGGTGGGTCACGTGGATACGCTGGGCTTCAAGAGCGCTGGTTGGACCGGATGCTTCCACGGTTAGGCTGTCGCCGCGCGAGAGGCTGGCGAAACTGCGCGCCCCAAACGCGTCGGTAACCTGCACGCCAGATGGCGTGGCCACGCGGTAGCCTGCTACAATCACGCTGCCGAAGTCAGTTAGGATGCCAACAATGCCGGTGCCGCCGATGCCGCCCTCAACCTGCCGGTCGCTGTCTTGCGTCCGACCCGCCCCGGGCAACAAAATCCCAATGGCCCCGGTGCCAAGTCCCGACAAAACTGTGCGGCGCTGAAACAAGGAACGGCTCATTCTGCGTCTTTCGTGGTCGATTGGGAGGCCGCGTCTTCTGGCGCCTCGGGGCCTTCATCTTCGCGGTAGAAAAAGAGCCCGAAGCGGAAGCGCTGGTTGGCCGTTGGCGTGTTCATATCTTCGTTTTGTAAATTGGCCGCGTCCGAGTTGATTTGGCGCAGCGCGGCGGATCCGGCCTCGCGCGCCTTGGCTTCGATCGCGTCGACGCTCTCTGCTGTCAGACTGTTGTAGAACACGGCACGTTCCATGAAGGGTGAGGGATCGCTGAGCAGATTGTCGACCGCGGCGTTCATATGGTCGCCCAAGTTATGTGAGAAAAAGTGCAGCTTCTGATCCAAATCCGCAGGCCCAACCAGGGCGTCAGCATCCAAATGCACAACGTCGCTGTCAAGATCGTGGGTCACAACGCCTTGGCGCAGTAACTCGTCCAGAACCGTGCGCGGACGGATATCGCGGCTGATCCGCTGGGCGAGGTCTTCAAAGCTGGGATCGGTCATGCTGAGGCGCGGCAATGGCTTGGGCGACCCGGACGCATCGGTGAAATCCGGGTCCGTCAGCCACCGGCCAATAACTGTCGCCAGGGTTGAGACTTTGCGTGCCAAGGTTTGATCCACCTCGGCATCCTCGGCGCGAAAGGCTTTGACGTCACGCCGGTGCACGCCCGTGACAATGCTGATCCGGCTGTCCGTCGCGGCCTCTTGCAAGTCTTCGGCCGCTACATGCACATACGTGTCCTTAATCACCCGATAAAGCGCCGGCGCAGTGACGCCTTGCGCGATCATCGCACGGACAAGCGGGCGCAAAATACGCCGCAGCGCGCGCTCAAACAACTCAGATTTTGTAAACGTATCTGGTGTGGTCATCACAAAGCCTATCCGAGCACCGAGGATACCATATTATGGCCCGCCGTCTCGCCCTGTCTTGCTGGTGTGACATTTTCACACAGAGAAGTGAGCCGGTGAGCCACGGCCTTGCACTATGGTGACCGTTTCGCGGTCAGTTCGCTGGGTCGGCGCTGCGCTTGCCATGAACGCGCATCACGGCGTCGATGATCGTGAAGACGGGCACTCCCGTGGCGGCGCGGATGTCGTCCGCATAGGGGCCCATATTCGTGCATTCCAAGACCAGCGCGTCGAGGCTTAGAACGTCGGCCTTCAGGGCAGAGGCCGCCGCCACGTTATCGGCGCGCGCCAAGTCTACATCAAATTCGGGCGCGTTCGACAGAATGGCGCGGGTGAACTCTTGCCCGGTCTCGGTGGTTCCTATGGGCGTCTCGGGCGGCACCCCTGCCGCGTCCAAGTGGCGATGTGTCAGCGCGGAGGCGGCAATGGTCAGAATGCCGGGCTGCGTTTTTGGCGGCACGTCGTCGGCCAGATCCGCCACCAGATACAGCGATGAGGTGACCACCGGCACGGGCAGGGCCTCCGCCAATTCGCGCTGAAACAGCGTTAGAAATCCGCACGACGTGGTGATGGTCGTGGCCCCTTGCGCCACAAGCCGGTGACCGGCGGCGATAAAGTCGGGCAAAAGGTCCTGGTCCGCCTTGCGCACAACGCGGTCCGGCGTGGCGGCGGGGATGGTCTCGAAAAGAACCGGGCAGGGCCACGACCCCGCATGCCCCACATCGCCCAGCAAGCGCGGGAACTGCGTTTCGAGCATGAGAACCCCTACCGGGGCAAGTGCGCGCATGTTCGAAGTCCAAATTGGCGAATAAGCTGGTGCATCTTGCGCATGTCGGGGCCGATGGTCCAGTCTCGCGCAAGCCAAAGGGGGAGCGCGTTTGTGAAACAAGTGGTGGTCATCGGGGCGGGGATCGTCGGCGTGTCGACGGCCCTTTGGCTGCATCGCGCGGGCGTGGAGGTCACGCTGATTGATCGCGAGGCCCCTGCGGCGGGCGCAAGCCAGGGCAATGGCGGCGTTCTGGCGGTTGGCGCGATTGTGCCCGTGCCGGTGCCAGGCCTTTTGCGCAAAGTGCCCAAGATGTTGCTAGATCCCACCAGCCCGCTCTTTCTGTGGTGGTCCTACCTGCCGCGCCTTACGCCCTTTTTGGCGCGCTACTTGCCGCATGCCCGTGCGGACCGGGCCGCGGCGACGGCGCAGGCGTTGATGACGCTTCTTTATGATGCGCCGGACCAACATGCGGCATTGGCAGAGGGGACGGAAGCCGCCCAGTACATCGCGCGCGGGAGCTACCTTTATGGGTATGCGGATGGGGCGGCATACAAGGCGGATGCTTTTGGATGGTCACTGCGCGCGGCGCAAGGCGTGCCGATCCGGACCTTGGATCGGGCGGCGTTAACCGCGTTTGACCCACTTCTGTCCGGGCGCTTTGGCTTTGGGGTCGAGCTTCCAGATCACGCCATCATCACTGACCCCGGCGCCTACGTGCGTGCCCTTGCGGGCGCGTTCCAAGCGTTGGGCGGCAAGTTTCGGCAGGCCTCGGTCACCGGGTTTGTCACCGAAGGGGGCAGGGCCCGCGCTGTGCAGACCGACGCGGGCGAGATCGCTGCGGACGCCTTCGCGCTTACACTTGGGGCGTGGTCTGGGCCCTTGGCCAAGTCGCTGGGCATCGCGGTTCCGCTGGAAAGCGAGCGCGGCTATCACGTCGAGTTTCATGACCCCAACTTGACCCTGCGCGCGCCTGTTATGGTGGCCTCGGGCAAGTTCGTTGTGACCCCGATGCAAGGCCGCTGGCGCGCGGCAGGGGTGGTCGAGTTCGGCGGCCTTGACGCGCCCCCCAGCCCAGCACCTTTCGCGCTTTTGAAGGCGCAAGTGGCCGAACTGTTCCCTGACCTGACCTACAGCCACACGACCGAATGGATGGGCCACCGACCTGCCACAGCAGACTCTATTCCGGTCATCGGCGCCGCGCCGCGCCTGTCAAATGTGCATCTTGGCTATGGGCATCATCATATAGGCTTGACTGGTGGCGCAAAAACGGGACGCTGGCTGTCGCAAATGATGACAGGCGACGGGCCTAACGCGGACATGTCTGCCTATGCCCCGGACCGAAAAATTCTGTCGTCGCACTAGCTACAGGGATGATCACGATGAAATTTACAACCTTCTCCGTCGCCGCCTTCGCGCTTGCCACCGCGGCAACCGCCGAAAGCTGGGATATGCCGATGGCCTATTCCGCGTCCAACTTCCATTCCGAGCACGGCGTGATCTTTGCCGACAAAGTGCGCGAAGCCACGGGCGGCGAGATCGACATCACAGTGCATCCCGGTGGCTCGCTCTTTGGCGGTGGTGACATCAAACGTGCGATCCAAACGGGCCAGGTGCCAATTGGCGAGCGTCTGATGAGCGCGCATGCCAACGAAGATGCGCTCTTTGCTTGGGACAACTTGCCCTTTGTTGCAACGACCTATGCCGACAACACGGCTCTTTGGGGCGCGGCGAAAGACGCCGTGAACGAGGCACTGGCCGAGCAGAACTTGGTCGCGCTCTATACCTGCCCATGGCCGGGTCAGGGCTTCTACTTCAAGGGTGAAGTGACCTCGTCCGACGATATCGGCGGGCTCAAGTTCCGCTCGTACAATGCCGCAACAGCAGAGATTGCCGAGAAGCTGGGCATGATCCCCGTGCAGGTCGAGGCGGCTGAACTCAGCCAAGCGCTGGCCACCGGCGTGGCAGAGGCGTTCATCTCCTCCGGCTCCACCGGCTATGACCGCAAGGTGTGGGAGCATCTGAGCCACTACTACAAGGTCAACGCCTGGATGCCGCGCAACTACGTGATGGTGAACAAGCAGGTCTGGGACGGTCTTGGCGCCGACACCCAAGCCGCGATCCAAACCGCAGCGGATGAGGCGGGTGCTGCTTGCACCGCGAAATCTGAAGAGCTGGCGGGTTGGTACTTTGAGCAGCTGGAAGCCAACGGCATGTCCGTCGTCGACGCAGGGCCAGAGTTCTTGGCCGAGCTGCAAGAGATCGGTGGCGCAATGACTGCGGACTGGCTGGCCAAAACCGGAGACGCCGGTCAGGCGATCCTGGACGCCTACGGCAAATAAGCTAGGCGCGGCCCGGCGGTTCTGCGCCGGGCCCTTTCCATCATGAGAGATTTTGCTCCCTTTTTGGGTCTGCCCTTATGGGTTTGGCTCTTTGTGCTGCCGACTTTGATCGTTCTCGCGGCGGGTCTGGCGCCGGACCGTGCACGCCCTCTGTTGCGCCCGCTTTGGCGTGTGCTGGATGGCGTTTATCTGGGGGCTGGCGTGATTGCGGCCTGCGGGATGGTCACCATCCTTTTGCTGATCGTCGCGCAGATGGTCGCGCGGTGGTCCTCTGTCGCGTTTCCCGGATCGACCGACTTTGCCGGTTACGCCATGGCCGCCACGTCGTTCTTTGCCCTGGCACACGCCTTGACGCGCGGGGCGCATATCCGCGTGTCGGTCTTTTTGAATATGACTGAGGGCACAAAATTCTGGCTCGACTCGCTGGCGACCTTCATCGCGGCGATCACAGCGACCTACTTTGCGCGCTACGCGATCAAAACCAATGCCTTCTCGGCGCTGTTGAATGACCGGACGCAGGGCCAAGACATGGTGCCTGAATGGGTGCTGTCGGCGGTGCTCACACTTGGCACCTGGCCCAGTGAGTGGGCGCAGCTTTGGGCTGAGACGGGCGACGAATGGGTCTTTACACCCCTCTGGCTCCCGCAACTGCCGATGTCCATCGGCACCATCCTCCTTGCTGTGGCGCTTTGGGATTACTTGTCGCGCCTCTTGGTGAACCGTGAAACCGCAATCGTGCGGGAGGCCGTCGAATGACCGAAGTCGCTGCAACAGTTATCTTTTTGGTCGCACTCTTCGCGCTTTTGGGATCGTCGGTCTGGGTCGGGCTCGCGTTGATGGGCGTGGCCTGGATCGGGATGGAGCTTTTCACGACCCGGCCCGCAGGCGACGCGATGCTCACCACCATCTGGGCCTCGTCCTCGTCTTGGACGCTGACCGCGCTGCCGCTTTTCATCTGGATGGGAGAGATCCTCTACCGCACACGGTTGAGCGAGGACATGTTCCGCGGTCTCGCCCCTTGGATGAAGGGGCTGCCGGGCGGGCTTTTGCACACAAACATCGCGGGCTGCACTGTCTTTGCGGCTGTGTCCGGCTCCTCCGCCGCGACGCTGACGACTGTGGGCAAGATGTCGATCCCGGAACTGCGCGCGCGTGGCTATCCCGAATACATGATCATCGGCACTCTGGCGGGTGCTGCGACCTTGGGCCTGATGATCCCGCCCTCGCTGACGCTGATCGTCTATGGCGTGTCGATCAACGAGTCGATCACGCAGCTGTTCATGGCGGGGATCATCCCGGGCCTTGTCCTTGCTGGCCTCTTCATGAGCTACATCATCGGATGGCACTACCTGCGCCCAGGCGAACATGCCCGGCCCGAGCCGCGCATGACCTACGGCGAGATGTTTGCCGAAAGCCGGTTTCTGATCCCCGTGCTTTGCCTTGTCTTCGCGGTCATCGGGTCGATGTATTTCGGCTGGGCCACCGCGACCGAGGCGGCGGCAGTGGGCGTGATCGGCGCGCTTTTGCTGGCGCTTTTTCAAGGATCGCTGACCTTTGGAACCTTCACGCAAAGCCTGATGGGGGCCACGCGGACCTCGGCCATGATTGCGCTGATCCTGATGGGGGCCGCGTTCCTAAGCCTTGCGATGGGCTTTACCGGCCTGCCGCGCGCGCTTGCGGCCTATATCGACACGCTGGGTCTGTCGCCGATTACGCTGATCGCGGCGCTCACGGTGTTCTACATTATCTTGGGCATGTTCCTCGATGGCATCTCGTCAGTCGTGCTGACCATGGCGATTGTGGAGCCGATGATCCGCCAAGCCGGGATCGACGTGATCTGGTTTGGCATCTTCATCGTGGTCGTTGTTGAGATGGCGCAAGTAACGCCGCCCATCGGGTTCAACCTGTTCGTCCTGCAAGGCATGACCAAGCACGAGATCGGCTATATCGCAAAAACCGCGATTCCGATGGTGCTGTTGATGCTTGTGATGGTGATCATCTTGGTCATCTGGCCCGAGCTTGCGACCTGGCTGCCCGACACCATTCGCCAGCGCGGATCGTGATCGACCCACTGTCCCTGGCGGCGGTGCACGCCCGCTGGGTGTTGGCCGCTGGCCTCGCCATCGCTGTGGCCCTGCCGCCGCTGGCGGAGGTCATGGCGCAGTTCCTAGTGCCGTTGATCATGCTGGTGATGTTTCTGGGCGCATTGCGCCTGGCACCTTCGGACATGCGCGCGGTTCTTTCCCAGCCTGGGCGGGCGCTTTTTTGGGTGCTCGTCATTCAGCTTGTCTTCCCACTCCTAGCAGCGGCAGGTGAGGCGCTCTTGGGTGTCGCGGATACCGTCTGGGCGCAGTCCTTCGTTCTGATCTTCGCCGCACCCGTTCTGGTGTCGAGCCCGAACATCGCGGCGATGCTGAAGCTCGATGGCGTCAAGGCGATGCAGCTTTTGATCTTCGGCACCGCTTTGACGCCTTTGACAGCTTTACCGGCCCTCTATCTGCTCTTCGGACAAGCTGACCTGTTGGGCGTCGTCTTTGCGGCCCTTAGGCTTGCGGTGATCATCGCGGTCGCGGGCGGCTTTGGCATTCTTGCGCGGCTCATCCTTTTCCCCAACGCAAGTGCAACAGTCGTGGCGCGGTTTGACGGGGCCTCGGTCCTGGCGCTTGCGGCCTTCGTCATCGCGCTCCTTGCAGGCCTGCAAGACACGTATCGGGAAAGCTTCGCGCTGCTGATCGCTTGGTTTCTCTTCGCCTTTGGCGTCAATTTCGGGCTGCAAATTGCGACCTGGCGCGTTCTGGGCCAGCAGGACCATGGCGCGCGGGGCACCATTGCGATGGCAACGGCCAATCGCAACATCGCCCTCCTGTTCGCCTCGGTCCCGGCCGAGCAGACGGCGATCTTCCTGCCGCTCTTGGCTGCCTATCAATTCCCCATGTTTTTGACACCGCTGCTGCTGGGATGGCTCTATCGCCGCGCCGATGCTGGACAGGGCCCAGAGCCCGACCCATAGTGGGCGCGACAAACAAACCGGGAGTGCTTGAGATGCTGAAACACACTGTCACCTTGGCCGCAGGCCTGAGCTTTGCCGCAACACTGGCCTTCGCCGACGGGCACTGCGCGGCGGGTAAAACGCTGACCGAGGGCAAGCTGACCATCGCAACAGGCAATCCGGCCTATTACCCCTGGGTCATGAACGATGCGCCCGAAAGCGGCGAGGGGTTTGAGGCCGCAGTAGCCTATGCCGTCGCCGCAGAGATGGGCTTTGCCGCAGACGATGTCGTGTGGGTGCGGTCGTCCTTTGACGAGGCGATCCAGCCGGGCGCGAAGAACTTCGATTTCAACATGCAGCAATATTCGATCACCGCAGAGCGCGAGAAGGTCGTCGATTTCTCGGCACCATACTATGCGGCACCCATGGCGGTTCTGGTGACCGAAGGTGCGGCTGGGACGGCAGCCACGATGGAGGGCTTGAAGGGTCTCGTTTGGGGCGCTGTTGGCACGACCACAGCAGTGCCGATGCTATCAGACGTCATCCAGCCCAGCAGCGATCCGCTCCTTTATGGCGACACAGCAGACGTGACCGCCGCGATGCAGGCCAATCAGATTGACGCGGCCCTTTTTGATCTGCCAACGGCGCTCTATCTGAGCGCGGTGGTGGTCTCTGGCTCTAAAATCCTGGGTCAGTTCCCATCTGAGAACTCTGAAAATCCGGACGAGTTCGGCATGTTGATGGAAGATGGAAGCGCGCTGAAAGCCTGCGTTGACGCCGCACTCGCCAGCCTGACCGAAAGCGGCGAGCTGGCAGCAATCGAAGCCACCTGGCTGCAGGACACCACAGGCGTGCCACTGATCAAATAACATGGCACCGTCCAAGGGCGGCGTGCGAACGCGCCGCCAAGCTTACGAGGCGCGCGCGCGCCGCCGGGCCGGGCTGATCGCGGCCTCCAGCACGGCGGCGGTGTGCTTGGCGCTCTACCTTCTGGTGCCGCTCGCGCCAGGTTGGGAGAAGGTACGCGCGGCCTTCTTCAACGGAGAGGTCCTGGCGCAGACCTTTCCGAAGCTCCTTGATGCTTTCCTTCTGAACATCGCGATCTTTGCGTGGTCCGCCCCGGCGATTGCGGTTCTGGGCCTTTTGATCGCGCTGGCACGGGGGGCCTCGGCGCCTGCGCTCTTTCCGCTGCGGATCTTTGGGGCGGCGTTTACGGATGTCTTTCGCGGAGTGCCGGTGATCTTAACCGTCTACCTCATTGGCTTTGGCATCCCCGGCCTGGGCCTGCCGCGCCCTTGGAACTCGCCCTATATCTGGGGCTCTCTCGCGCTGATCCTGACCTATTCCGCCTATGTGGCCGAGATCTTTCGAGGGGGCATCGACAGTGTGCACAAAAGCCAAAAGGCAGCCGCGCTTTCGCTGGGGCTAAGTGAACGGGAGGCGATGCGATACGTCATCCTGCCGCAGGCCCTGCGGCGCGTGGTGCCTGCCCAGATGAACATGTTGATCGCGCTACAAAAGGATGTCTCGCTCCTCAGCTTTATCGGCCCAGTGGAGATCTTCCGGCAGGCGGGTGTTTTCAAATCGCTCTTGGCGAATTTCACGCCCTATGTCGGTGCGGCGTTGATCTTCCTGGCAGTCACGATCCCCGCAACCCGCTACGCAGACTACCTGATGGCGCGGCAAGCCCGAGAACGCTCATGACGCCGCGCCTCTCTTTGCAAACGGTGGTCAAAGAGTTCGGGACGACCCGGGTCCTGGATGGCGTTGATCTGGATGTGGCCGAGGGCGAGCTTGTCTGCCTGATTGGCGCGTCCGGGTCGGGCAAATCCACGCTTTTGCGCTGTGTCAACTTGTTGGAACCGGTGGATGACGGGGTGATCTTGCTGGACGGCGAAGATATCTCGGAACCTGGCCTCGACCCGCAGCCGATCCGCCAGCGCATCGGGATTGTGTTCCAAAGCTATAACCTCTTTCCGCATATGACCGCTGCAGAGAACGTGATGCTGGCCCCACGGCTGCGGCGCGGTCTGACGCGCGCAGCACTGCGTCCCGAAGTGGAGGCCCTGTTTGACCGCTTTGGCCTGAAAGACCGAATGGAGCATTACCCCGATCAGCTCTCTGGCGGGCAACAGCAGCGTGTGGCCATCGTGCGCGCGCTTGCGATGCAGCCGGATGTGATGCTCTTTGACGAGATCACATCTGCGCTGGATCCGCTGTTGGTGGGCGAGGTTTTGGACGTGCTGCGGCAACTCAAAGCCTCTGGCATGACAATGGTTCTGGCCACGCATGAGATGGCCTTCGCCCGTGAAGCCGCCGACAAGGTCTGCTTTCTCAAAGACGGGCGCATCTGGGAATCTGGTGCGCCCGAGCAGATCTTTGGCGCGGCAAAAGAGCCGGAAACGCGGGCTTTCCTGCAGCGCGCCTTAGCATAAGACTTCCGGCCCCGCTGATCTTTTGGGCGCACACCCAGCGCGCGGACCTCACCACTTTACGCATCGCGCATTTGCCGCCAAACTCTGCGACGGTTCGCGGACGACCACCTGCGCCAAAAACACAAAGGACAAGCCCATGAAGGACGCCGTCGACGAACTCCGCGAGAACGTGGCCGTACCGTTTGAGCGCGCCCGCGCCATGCCGCCGTCGGTCTACACGTCGGATGCGTTTTTGCAGGAAGAACTGGACAAGATCTTTGCCAAGGATTGGTTCTGCGTGGGCCGCGCGGATGCGCTGGCCAATCCAGGCGACTACACAACGCTGGACCTGGCAGGCCAGCCTATCTTGGTGGTCCGCGACGGGGATGGGGCGCTGTCGGCCATGTCGAATGTCTGCCTGCACCGTATGTCCACGCTTTTGGAGGGGCGCGGCACCGCGCGCAGCATCGTCTGCCCGTACCATGCCTGGACCTATAACCTGGATGGCTCATTGCGCGGGGCGCCTGCGATGACGCAGAACGCGGGCTTCTGTAAGGACGACTACAAGCTGCCCAAGGTGCGCTGCGAAGAGTGGCTGGGTTGGGTCTTTGTCACGCTGAACCCCGACGCGCCGCAGGTGGCGACGCAGCTTGCCACGCTGGAAGACATGATCGCCGACTTTGACATGGTCAACTATACCGAGACTTTCTACGAGACCCATATTTGGAACACGAATTGGAAGGTTCTGGCGGAAAACTTCATGGAAAGTTACCACTTGCCAGTCTGCCATGCGGGCACAATCGGTGGGCTGTCCAAGCTGGAGGAGATGGTCTGCCCACCTGGCGAAGCAGCGTTCAACTACCATACCATCCTGAAAGATAACACGCTGCAGATTGCGACGGCGCATCCCAACAACACTCGGATTGTCGGCGACCGGCGGCGGATGACCTACCTGATCGCGATCTATCCCGGCCTGATGATCACACTGACGCCGGGCTATTTCTGGTATCTCAGCCTGCATCCCAACGGAGTGGGCCAAGTGCGCATCGGTTTTGGCGGAGGTATGTCCAAGGACTATGTGGATGATCCCGATGCACAGTCGAACTTCGCAAAGCTCAAGGCACTCTTGGACGACGTGAATGTCGAAGACAAAGGCTGCACCGAAAAGGTCTATCGTGGCCTTATGTCCAATGCCGCCGCGCCAGGCCACCTGTCGCATTTAGAGCGACCGAACTACGACTTTGCACACTATATCAACGCACGCGTTCAGCGGACGGGTGCTTAGGATCGGACTGTGGCACAGCCCTGGATGTGCGAGTTCACCGCGCCCTTCGGGTTCAGTGGATTTTGCCCCTGGCTGCAGATCAAAGGCTTGAAACAGATCCACTATTCCTGCGGCTTTGATATTTGTCAGAAACAAAATCTACTGAACTGGCAATGGGGAATGAATGGGTTCTGCCCCTATGCTTGGTCTTTGGGAAGGTCTTTGGAAGACTGAACTGCGAAGTGAGTCATGCCAGCAAAGCGCGTGTACTCACTTTTGGCCAGGAGCAGGTAAGGCAGTTCCTGTTTCAAGCGGCTCAATTGTTGATCTGCTACTGCGTCAAACGCTGCGGCGGCCTTTGGTGTCGGCCATGCAATCAGGTATCCCAAAGTGATGTGAAAAATGTAGTCGTCGTGTCCTGGGCGGTGCGCGAGGCCCGTCGCCGCCGCAAGCCGATCTCTGTAGGCACGCAGAGCCTTGTTCGTGTCTGGTGTCGATGGCGACAAGCTGACGCCCAACGCGTCAGAGCTAAGTCCTCTCATTGCATCCGGACACATCGTTATGGCTGTCTCGGGGACGGCCGTTTCGTGAAACCCGGTGGCCATATGCGCGTCAGCTTCATTGCGAGACGCATCGAAGGGCAACGTCCGCGGCCAATGTGCAGCGTCCCGCTCTGCGTAAAGAAGACCATTGAAGAGTGTGCAGTGCAGCGACGATTTGGGCAGCCAAGCAAAGCACGCGCCCGCTTCTGTTGCCGCCAAGGCTGACTGTGCGGCGGTCAAAGCCTGCAGCGCGGCGGTATCATAGATATGTGCGATAACCGTGTTTCCGGGGCAGGAAACTTCGCCACCAGAGCCGTCAAAACGGCGGTCCAAAAAGCGCGGGGCGCCGTTGATTGCGGCTGTCGCGACACGGGCAGCTAGGCTCACCGCGCTTTGCCCGTGGTTGGATCAAAGAGCCGCATATCCTCCGGCGACACGACCGCCTTCAAGCCCTCTTGCATTTCACCTGGCAGAAGCGACGAGTTGATCGTCAGCGTTTCCGCGCCGGTCCGGGCGTGGATGAGACGGTTCGCACCAAGATCCTCGACTGTGTCGAGATCCAAAGGCAGCCCTGTGCCATTGGTGGACAGTGAAATATGCTCGGGCCGGATCCCTATCGTATGTGACCCGTCAGGAAGGCCCGACGCGGGCAGCGTTGCATCCCCGATCTTGATTTCACCGTTCGCGACCACGCCTGGTACTAGGTTCATCGGGGGCGAGCCAATGAAGTTTGCGACAAAGGTGGATGCGGGATTTGTGTAAACCTCGTTGGGGGTCCCAATCTGCTCCACCTCGCCAGCATTCAACACGACGATCCGGTCGGCGAGTGTCATCGCTTCGACCTGATCGTGGGTCACGTAGATCGCTGCCACGTTCAGTCGACGTTGTAGGCGCTTGATTTCCAGCCGCATTTGGTTGCGCAGCTTTGCGTCGAGGTTCGACAGCGGCTCGTCAAAGAGAAAGATTGCAGGATCGCGAACAATCGCGCGCCCCATCGCGACACGCTGCCGTTGACCGCCGGAAAGCTGCGAAGGCTTGCGGTCAAGGAAGTCGGCAATTTGCAAAAGGGCCGCGGCCTCTTGCACTTTGCTTTCGATGACATCCTTCGCGGTGCCTCGGTTTTTGAGGCCATAGGCCAAGTTTCCCCGCACGCTCATATGCGGGTAGAGTGCATAGTTCTGGAACACCATGGCAATGTTGCGGTCGGCGGGCTCCATGTCATTGACGACTTTGCCTGCCAGCTCGATGTCACCCTCAGTCACCTCTTCGAGCCCCGCAACCATGCGCAACAGCGTGGACTTGCCGCAGCCTGACGGACCCACGAAGACGACCAGTTCGCCGTCTTCCACATCGACCGACACACCTTTTACCGCCAAGGCTCCGTTGGGGTAGCGTTTGACCGCATTGCGAATAGAGAGCGTTGTCATTTTTCTTGCTCCACGAGACCTTTGATGAACATGCGCTGGAAGATCACGATGATCAGCGCGGGGGGCAGCATGGCAAGAACGGCCATGGCCATAGCTTCGTTGTAGTCTGGGATGTTCGATCCGATGTAGACCTGCATCACCTGCCGGATGCCGCGTACCAGCGTGAAATAGCTTTCCTCGGTCGTCATCAGCGTGGGCCACAGGTACTGGTTCCAGCCGACCACGAACATAATGATGAAGATCGCAGCGATCATCGTGCGCGACAGCGGCACAAGGATATCCCAGAAAAATCGGACCGGCCCCGCCCCGTCGATCCGCGCCGCTTCTATCAATTCATCGGGGATGGAGCGGAAGAACTGCCGGAAGAAGAACGTACCCGTGGCAGATGCAATCAGCGGTAAGATCAAACCTGTGTAGGAATTGAGCATACCCAGCCCTTGTACCACTTCGTAGGACGGAAGGATCCGCACCTCTAGCGGCAACAGCAGCGTCACGAAGATGAGCCAAAAGCAAAAGTTTGCGAGCGGGAAGCGGAAGTACACGATCGCGTAGGCTGCGAGCATAGAGATCACGATTTTCCCAATAGCGAACCCGATCCCCAAAATCATCGAGTTCTGCGTCATCAGAAGCCCTGTGATTTCTTGCGTAAAGCCACCCTTTGCGGTGAGCACATTCGTGTAAGTTTCCGTAAAGTTGCCGCCCCAGCCCAAAAGCAGGCCCTCTCGGTGGATAACTTCGGCTTCATAGGACGATGTGGTGATGGTCACGACCAAAGGTCCCATCATCAAGAAAACCCCGATGAGCAGGACGATATGGTCGTAAGGACGCGTGCGTTTCATGGCGAAAGTCTTTCTTAGCTGTAGTGCACGCGACGCTCGATAAAGCGGAATTGCACGATGGTAAGCACCAGAACGAGGATCATCAGGATCACCGATTGTGCGGAGGACCCGCCCACATCGAGCCCGCGGAAGCCGTCCTGATACACTCGATAAACCAAGGTAATCGGATTGTTCCCAGGTTCGCCCTTTACCATCAGGTCGATGATCCCGAAGGTTTCGAAGAAGGCATAGGTGATGTTCAAGATAAGCAGAAAAAACGACGTCGGCGCCAAGAGTGGAAAGACGATGGTCCAAAACCGCCGCGTTTCGGATTTGCAATCGATGGCGGCCGCCTCACGCAAGCTGTTGGGGATCGATTGTAAGCCTGAGAGGAAGAAGATGAAGTTATACGGGATCTGTTTCCAGGTCGCAGTCACCGTCATAGCGAAGGCGGTGTCCCAGTACGAAACGCCCACACGCATGTCCCAACCGAATAGGGCCGCGAAATCGACCAACGGCCCGATGTGTTGGTCAAACAGCATCAAGGCAATCAAACCGGCAACGGGCGGCGCGATGGCGTAAACCCACATCAACAAAGTCTTGTAGGTGTTGTTGCCGCGCAAAACTTGGTCGGCCGAGACCGCAAACCAAAGCCCCAGCGCCAGCGAAAAGAACGCAACACAGACGGTGAACCAGAAGGTGAAGACCGCCGTTCGGATGTAGTCGGACCGCGTGATGGCTTCGGTGTAATTGTCCAGCCCAACAAAGGTCGCGTTCCCAAAAAACGGGTCTTCGATGTAAAAACTTGACTTGATAGCTTCGAAGGCAGGCCAGAAAAAGAATATGGCAATGATAATTAACTGTGGCGCCAAGAGCAGGTATGGCAACCACGGATTGGTAAAGACAGACTTCTTCATGTGCCCTCCGGCCGTCCGGAAAAAAGGGGCGCGATGGGCGCCCCTTTCAGTAGATCAAATTATTAGCCAGCCGTTTTGGCGAAGCGCTCCAGAAGTTGATTGCCTTCTTTTTCAATCACTTCGAAAGCTTCTTCGACGGTGGTTTCGCCAGCCATGATGCGACCGTATTCACGGTTCATCACGTCACGGATCTGCACATAAAAGCCCAGGCGGTAGCCTTTGGACCAATCACCCGATGGCAGTGTCAGCTGTGTAATGCCAACTTCGGCCTGCGGTGTGGTTTCGTACCAGCCTTCTGCCTTTGCGAGGTCGTAAGCAGCGTTGGTGATCGGCACATAACCTGTTTCACGGTGCCAGTAGAACTGAGGCTCGGCCGATGTCAGGAAGCGGAAGAACTCGGCTGTCGCCTTGTCTTCTGGTCCTTCGTGCCCCGTCAGGGCCCACAGAGCAGCACCACCGATGAAGGTGTTTGTTGGCTCTGTTGTGACGCTTTCCCAGTAAGGCAGATACGTTGCGGAGAATTCGAATTCCGCTGTGCGCGTCAGGCCGCCGAACGATGCCGAGGAGCCCATCCACATTGCCACTTCACCAGTTTCAAACGGCTTTTGGTTGTCGCTCCAACCTGCACCGTAGTAGCCGAAGAGGCCTTCATCGACCCAACCCTTCACGGCTGTGAAGTGCGCTTTCAGCGCGTCGTTGTTGACCAGAAGCTGTGGAACACCGTCGCCATATCCGTTGTCTTCAGTTGCAAACGGAAGGTTGTGGCGGCTGTGGAAGTTCTCGGTGAAGATCCAAGGCAGGTGCGACTGAGCAGCAGGCACGTAACCGGCTTCTTTCAGTGCAGGTGCTGTCACCGACTGGAACTCTTCCCATGTCTTCGGAGGCGTTACGCCTGCCTTCTCCAGCGCTTCTACGTTGTAGTAGAGGATCGGCGTGGAGGAGTTGAACGGCATGCCAACCATCTTGCCGGTCTCGTCCGCATAGAAGTAGCGGATGCCGGAGATGTAGTCGTTGATGTCGAAGGGAACGTCGTTCGCTTTCAAGAGATCTTCAACTGGGATAACCGCGCCAGGTGCGCCCATCAGCGTGGCGGCGCCAGCTTCAAAGACCTGAACGATGTTAGGCTGCTCGCCCGCGCGGAACGCCGCGATGGTCGCTGTCAGCGTTTCTTCGTAGTTCCCTTTGTAGGTCGGAACAACTTCGTACTCGGACTGGCTGTCGTTGAACTGGACAGCGATGTCGTTCACGACTTCGCCCAAACGGCCGCCCATCGCGTGCCACCATTCAATTTTCACCGGCTCCGCAACTGCAGAAACGGCGCTCAGCGCAAACGCGCTGACCATCAGAGTTAGGTTTTTCATGGATGCCCCCTTGAAGGATTATGCGTACCCGGTGTGCGCGTGCAGCATGACCGTAAGGAGTCAGTTTCATTACAGCTTTGTAAAACTGGTGCATCGCCTGTGGATAACACGCAGGAGTTGTAGATCCCGCCCATCACGCCGACCCAGCCCCCTAATCCGGGCCGTTCAGGTGTCGGATCCGTTCCCGTTTCTTTTTGTTGGTTGGATTGCAGTCAAGGCGAGCTGAGCGGAACTCTTGCGTGCCTCGATGTCAGGTTGCATCACCCCATAGGCTCACCCGAGACCCGAAGTGTCGGCGGTTTTGTTCGCATTTTGCAAAAACAAGTTGCGTCACAAAGTGCCCTTCTGCCACTATCCCAACATTTAATCGGGTCGGGTGAAGATTTTCGACCGTTCATAGTCTGAATTTTGTGTTGGATAATAGATCTTTGCCCTCCCGCCAACCGGTTTGCTGTTTGGGGGTAACATGACTGTGCATAATCCAGAAGAGCTCGTGCTCGCGGCCTTAGACGACCCAATAGCTATCGACGATTTTTTTGCGGTGCAGATGGGAATGCCGTTGTCCGTCTTGGGCGCGGGTGTTTTGGCGAATGACGGCGACAGCGCCGATCAGGACATAAATGTCATTCTGGTCACCGACACTGTCGACAACGGCCAACTGTCGCTCTTCGGAAACGGGAGGTTCACGTATACGCCCGATGAGGGCTTTGAAGGGCAAGATAGCTTCACCTACAGAATTCGGGACGAAGACGGAAACACCGCTGACGCAACGGTGACCCTGTCCGTGTACCGCGATCCGGAACCTGTGGTGCTGGACGATTACTTCGCTGTCATGGAAGGGCAAGTTCTAAACATCGCGTCGCAGATCGGGGTACTGAAGAATGCCATCGATCCCGAAAACGAAAACATCAGTGTTTCCGTCATCACGGATAACGCAGACAACGGATTTCTTCAGGTTTTCCAGAATGGAAGCCTGAACTACACGCCGGACACTGGGTTCACAGGCACCGACACTTTCACCTACCGCGTAAGCGACGCAGACGGCAGCACGACAACGGCGACCGCGAACATCATCGTTGTGGAGAACCAAGCGCCTTTGGCTTATGGCGAGCACTTCACCGTGCTTGAGGGCGAAACGCTGACTATCTCTGAGCCCGGTTTGCTGATCAATGACGTGGATCCCGAAGGCGAAGACATCCGCATCACGGTGATAACTGACAATGCGGATAACGGTTTTCTTCAGGTCTTTCAGAGCGGCAGCTTAAATTACACCCCCGACGAAGGCTTTAGCGGGCTTGACAGCTTTACGTATCGCATCACGGATGACAGCGGCAAAACGGCCACGGCCACGGCAACGATCCACGTGGTTGCAAATCTGGACCCCTTGGCACGCGACGAGACCTACTCCGTTCTCGAAGGGCAAAGCCTCAATATCTCTGCCGCGTTGGGCCTTCTTAAGAACGACCTTGACCCCGAAGGGACTGCTGTCTCGGTCTCACTCATTTCGAATACCGTGGATAACGGTACCCTGACGGCTTTCGGAAGCGGCAGTTTCAACTACACGCCGGATCCTGGATTTACAGGAATCGACACCTTTTCGTACAGGATCAGCGATGCGGATGGGAACACCGCGACCGCGACCGCAACGATCAACGTCCTAGCCACACCTGGTCCACAAGCGTTTGGTGAAACCTACACTGTGTTCGCCGGAGAGGTGCTTGAAATTCCTGCGGACGCCGGGCTCCTTCGGAACGACATTGATCTTGACGGAGGTACGCTCAGCGTAACGCTCATCTCAAACACGGTCGATGATGGTAGTCTTTCCGCGTTTGGAAACGGTGGTTTCAACTATACGCCTGATCCGTCCTTCACCGGAACAGACAGCTTTACCTACCGTATTCGCGACAATGACGGGAACTTTGCAACCGCCACCGCGACACTCAATGTCATCGAAAAACCATCGCCCATAGCAATTGACGATGCCTACGCCATGCGAAGCGGCACCCTGTCGGTTTCTGTGGCGGACGGTCTTCTGAAAAATGATTTCGACCCCAACGGCACTGACGTAGACGTCGTCCTCATCTCAAACACCGTAGACAACGGAACGCTCTCCGTATTTGGAAATGGCAGTTTCAATTACACGCCAGACATTGGGTTTTCGGGCACTGATACGTTCACCTACCGGATCAGTGACGATGATGGCCTGACGGACGAGGCAACGGTTACGATACAGGTGGCGCCGTTGCGCTCGCTTCCGATTGGCGGTGATCTCATACTCGCGAGCAACAGCGAAGCAAATTTCGAAGTCATCACCCTGTCGACCCCGCTGGCGGTGAATGACTTCTACGCCACGACCGAAGGGCAAGCTCTCAACATATCCGTTGACGACGGCGTGTTGGACAATGATCTGCTGGGAGACAGCGTTTCGCTGATCACGAATACCGTGGATAACGGAACGCTGAGCGCCTTTGGGAATGGCAGTTTTAACTACACACCTGATGCTGGCTTCACAGGCACCGACAGCTTTACCTACCGCATGAACTCCATCAATGGGTTTAGTGACGAGGCCGTTGTGACGATCACGGTTGTGCCAAATCTCGACCCTGTCGCAAACAACGACAGCTACACTGTGCTGCGCAACCAAACCCTGATGATAAACGCGGCAGCAGGCCTCTTGGTCAACGATGTCGACCCGGAGGGGGAAGACATCAGCGTTACGCTGATCAGCGATACTGTGGACAACGGCACGCTCTCCGCATTCGGTCCGGGTAGTTTCAACTACACGCCCGACTTAAACTTCACTGGGACAGACAGTTTCACGTACCGCGTGTCAGACGGCAATGGTGGGACATCATCAGCGACAGTCACGCTTAATGTCGTGGCACCGGCCGCCCCAGTCGCCACCGACGATAGTTACGCGATTGAACCCGGCCAGACCACGAACATAGACGCCGCAAATGGCGTTCTGGCAAATGACTTTGACCAGCAAGGCGACGACATCAGTGTTGTTCTGATTTCAAACACCGTCGATAACGGCACACTCTCGGTATTCGGCAACGGCAGCTTCAACTACACACCTGATCCCGGTTTTTCCGGAATTGACACCTTCACATACAGACTTCGGGATGAAGACGGTGCGACGGCGTCAGCAACGGTCACCTTGCATGTGCGCGACTCGGTCGAGCCTGTCGCCAAGGACGATAGCTACACCGTTCTGCGCAACCAAACGATTGAGATTTCCGCCGAGGACGGGGTGCTGCGCAACGATCTCGACCCCGAGGGCGGCGAGCTAGACGTGATCCTGATCTCTGACACTGTAGACAACGGCACACTTACCGTCTTCGGTCCTGGCAACTTCAACTACACGCCAGATATCGGCTTTGTTGGGACGGACAGCTTCACCTATCGCGTTCGAGACGAAGACGGTAAGACGTCAGAAGCCACAGTTGCGCTGAACGTGATCGCCCCCACGCCGCCGGTGGCGGCGGACGATATATACGTTCTTTACAAGAACCAGACCCTTGAAAGGTCAGCGACCGATGGCGTTTTGACCAACGATCTTGATCAAATCGGGCAGGATCTGAGCGTGGTCCTCATCACCGACACGGTCGATAACGGCACAGTCTCGGTATTCGGCAATGGCAGCTTCAACTACACGCCGGATATCGGTTTCGTTGGGACGGACAGCTTCACCTATCGCATCAGGGATGAGGATGGTGCCACAGATGAGGCAACGGTCACCCTGACGGTACTGGATCCGCCAGATCCCATCGCATTGGCCGATGCGTATTTTGCCGAAGCGGGTCAGACACTGACCGTCAGTGTTGCCGACGGGCTGCTGTTTAATGATGTAGATCCGACCGGGACGGATCTCGATGTTGTTCTGATCACCGAAAATGCAGACCACGGCAACTTGTCTGTCTTCGCAAACGGCAATTTCACCTACACACCAGACGCAGGCTTCACAGGCTACGACAGTTTCACATACCGCGTACGAAACGAATGGGGTGAAACAGATGAGGCAACTGTCGGGATCGCTGTTAGAGCCCCGGTGCGCGTTCTGGATTTTCTGGATTTCTTTGAACTGGAGCCGCAGCTACTGCTCACGTTGGACGTCTTGGCAAACGACGATGGCGCCCTCCGTGGAGACCCGAAGATCATTGCCGTTAGTCAGCCTGCGAATGGCGAATTGACGATTTCACCGGATCAACTGCAGCTACAATACGCGCCCAATCCGGGCTTCGAAGGGGTCGAGACTTTCTCCTACGATATCCAGAATGAATTTCAGGAGAGCGAGACAATTTACGTGACTCTCGAAGTTGAGGAAATCAACGAGGCGCCGATTGCTAACGCGGACGCGTTTGTGACCGATGAGGACGCAGGCCAGGCGTCTTTGGGCAATTTGCTGGAGAATGACGAGGACGTGGACGTCTGGGACGAGATCAAGGTGATCTCGGTGCGGGATGCGGCGGGCAACGCCGCGGCCCTTGGCGGGGCGGCCCTTGCGGGTTTCGGCACGTTGATTGTGACCGAGGATGGCGATGTCACGTTCGACCCGG
>CAWUIP010000005.1:0-76731 GCA_963922415.1 uncultured Aliishimia sp.
GCGGCGCGGCCCTGCGACGCGCGAAACGCGTTGACCGATGCCAGCACCTCTGCCGCTTGAGCCGTTCCCGATGTCGCCACAGTCGGCCCAGTGACCGGCGCGCGGCCAGTCGCGACTGGCGGCGTTGGTGGACTGCAAGCAGCGACGGACAGAACCAAGACCACACAGATCGCAACGATTGAGCCAAGACGCCGCATCATGCGCTCTCCCTCAAACCACGCACCAGGGACGTGTGGCGTTCGATCAGCTTTGGCAAATCGAGCGTGGCGATGTGCCCGTCTTCGACGAGGATGCGACCTTCCACGATCAGGTGTTTTACCCGCCGCGGCCCCGCAAGAAAGAGCGCCGCGGGGTCCCAACTGCCCGCAGCCTCCACCCCCGAGATATCCCAAATGGCCAAATCCGCCCGCACACCTGTCGCGATCTGCCCGCAATCGTCGCGGCCCAGAACCTGCGCGCCGCCACGTGTGGCCATCTCAAGGGCTGCGCGCGCGCTCATGGCGTCGGCGCCCTGGGACACACGTTGCAGCAACATCGCCAGCCGGATTTCTTCCGCCAGGTTTCCTTGATCGTTCGAGGCCGACCCGTCAACGCCCACGCTCACCGGCACCCCGGCCGCGCGCATCTGGGCAATCGGTGCGATCCCAGATCCAAGCCGCGTATTGGCGCCGGGGCAATGCGCAACCCCTGTCCCGCTCCGGGCAAAGAGGTCAATCTCGCTCTGGTCCAGCTTTACGCAATGCGCGTGCCAGACATCCGCGCCGGTCCAGCCCAGGTCTTCGGCATATTGACCCGGGCGGCAGCCGAACTGCGCCAAGCTATAGGCAATGTCTTCCTCATTCTCGGCCAGATGTGTGTGCAGCCGCACGCCCTTGTCCCGCGCCAAAAGGGCCGTGTCGCGCATCAAATCCCGGCTGACTGAAAACGGCGAACAGGGCGCAAGCCCGACCCGGCACATTGACCCGGGCGCGTCGTCGTGGAAGGCATCAACCACACGAATGCAGTCGTCCAGGATCGCGGCTTCGTCTTCGACCAGGCTGTCTGGCGGCAGACCGCCCAGGCTCTCGCCGATGCTCATCGCACCGCGTGTGGGGTGAAAGCGCAGACCCAATTCGGCGGCGGCATGGATCGTATCCTCTAACCGGATCCCGCCGGGATAGACGTACAGATGATCCGACGAAAGTGTACAGCCCGAAAGCGCCAGTTCAGCCAAACCAAGCTGTGCCGAGACAAACGCGTGCTCGGGCGTCATCCGCGCCCAAATCGGGTAATGCGTTTGCAGCCACTCAAACAAAATCGCGTCCTGCACTGCCGGGACCGCCCGCGTCATCGACTGAAATAGGTGATGGTGCGTGTTCACCAGGCCCGGCGTGACCAGCGCGCCTTGGACGTTCAAGGCAGGTGCCTCTGTCTCAATGTTGGGCGCGATCTGAGCAATCACCCCGTCTTGCACCAAGATGTCGTGATCCGCCAACTCGCGCCGCTGGGCGTCCATCGTGATCACCAGGCGCGCACCGCGCAGCAGGAGCGACGTCATAGATGCGCCTGCAGGATTGCCATCGCTTCGGCGTGGAGTTCGGGTGTCGCCGCTGCCAAGGCGCGTCCACCGTGATGTGCCGGCGCACCCTCCCAATTCGTGACGATGCCGCCCGCCGCCTCGACCACGGCGATGGGCGCTTGGATATCGTACGCCGCAAGGCCCGCTTCGATGACCAGATCCAACTGCCCTGCGGCCAACAGCGCGTAGGCGTAACAGTCGCACCCGTAGCGCACCAGGCGTGCTTGGTTGGCGACAGCATGAAACGCCCGCCCCTCGGACGGGGTGCCAACTTCTGGGAAGGTCGTGAACACCGTCGCGTCAGAAAGCGCACGGCCCGTCCGCGCGGCCAAAGGGTGCGTGCCCAATGGCCCCACCGACTGCGCCACACCACCGCCGCCCTCAAAGCGTTCGCCGATATAGGGTTGGTCGATGATCCCGTAAAGCGGCCCCTCGGCCGAGCTGACCGCGATCAAAACCCCCCAGGTGGGCGTGCCTGCGACAAACCCGCGTGTGCCGTCGATCGGGTCAAGCACCCATGTCAGGCCACTTGTGCCTGCCACATCGTCAAACTCTTCGCCCAAAATCCCGTCATTCGGCCGCTCTTGCGCCAAAATGGCACGCATTGCCTCTTCCGAGGCGCGATCCGCAACTGTCACCGGGTCGAAATACTGGTCGTCTGCCTTGTTATCCGCCGAAAGCGCGCTGGACCGGAAATGCGGCAAGATCGCCGCGCGCGCGGCATCTGCCAAACGATGCGCCACGGCCCGAATTGTGTCGTCTATTACTTCCATGATGCAGGCGTGCCAGACGCCAGGCGGCCTTGCAAGAGAAGACCCGTCTCGAAAAAGCGCTTAAGCGACGTCGCTTAAAACGCGCGCAAGTTCGAAGAGGCGCCGGCGCTGATGCTCGGGAATGGCATAATAGGACCGAACCAACTCCATTGCTTCCTTGTCTTCCGCGATATCTGCTGGAAAGCCCGCTGGCTGAACCACGTCTTTGTCCTGCGACGGGGAGAGACCATCAAAGAAAAAGGTGACCGGAACATCGAGCGTTTCCGCGATATCCCACAGCCGCGAGGCGCTGACCCGATTCGCACCTGTCTCGTATTTCTGGATTTGTTGGAACTTAATTCCGACTTTATCGCCTAACTGCTGCTGCGTCATGCCGATCAGCCAGCGCCTTTGCCGGATCCGCTTTCCCACATGAATATCAACGATATGCGGCATCTTTTCGCTCCTTAAAGCAATCGGCCCAGCCGCCGATCACAGGGTCGCGCATCGCGCAGTAACGCAGGGGGAGCCGAAGTCCACATGGAGCACATACCTGCAACTGCAAGTATGACATAATTTACCGCAGAACTCAAGTTTTCTGCATAATAGCGCGCGCACGGGATTACCAAAGCACAAATCTTGCGCGCGGTCAAAACGCAAAGTAACGCAGCGACATGCCGTGTGTTGTCTTGCGCGCAGGCGCATGCTGGGCGAGCTTGAAATGCAAGAACCCTAGACCGGAGCCCGATACCATGCGCGCATTTCACATACACGAGACCGGCGCCACGCCCCGCCTGCAAGATATCGCCGCCCCGACGCCCGGCCGGGGTGAAGTCCTTCTGGACATCAAGGCATGCGGCCTGAACTTCGCGGACTTGTTAATGGTCAAAGGCACCTACCAAGAGACGCCTGACGCGCCCTTCACGCTCGGCATGGAAGTCGCAGGGGTCGTCGCAGAGGCAGGTGAAGGGGTTACGTCACTGAAATCCGGTCAGCGCGTCGTTGTCTTCGGTGGGCAAGGCGGCTTGGCCGAACAGGGCGTTTTTCCGGTCGCGCAATGTGTTCCCCTTGAAGACGAAATGAGCTTTGAACACGCGGCCGCATTCCAAATCGCGTACGGAACCAGCCACGTTGCTTTGGATTACCGCGCCAAGCTTCAGCCCGGCGAGACGCTCGCTGTTTTGGGCGCGGCGGGCGGTGTCGGCCTGACAGCCGTCGAAATCGGCAAAAAGATGGGCGCTACGGTGATCGCTGTGGCGCGCGGTGATGACAAGTTGAAGGTGGCCGCCGCCGCGGGCGCGGATCACCTCATTGATGCCAACCATCCCGACTTGCGCGGCGCCCTGAAGAACCTTGGCGGCGTCGATGTGGTCTATGATCCTGTGGGCGGCGACGCGTTCAAATCCGCCTTTCGCGCCTGCAAGCCCGAGGCTCGCATTCTTACCATCGGGTTTGCCTCTGGAGATGTGCCGCAGGTCCCGGCCAATCACCTCTTGGTCAAGAACATCACGCTCATGGGCTTTTATTGGGGCGGCTACATGCGGTTCAAGCCGCAGGTCATCCTTCAGTCGCTCCATACTCTCATGAGCTGGTACAAAGATGGCGCCATCAAACCGCACATCAGCCACACACTGCCCCTAGACCAGGTCGAAGAAGGGCTGGAGCTTCTGCGCACCCGGAAGAGCACGGGCAAAGTCGTCATCACGCCCTAACGCCGCGCCGGACCAACCAATCTGGCGGACCCGGCCACAGCAGAGCCCATAGAAGGTCTTGCAGGCCTTTAGGACTGCGCAATTTGGCAGCACTTACGCCGAGCGAATGGATGGATCTTCCAAAGATCCTGACGTTCGGTAGGCGCTGCGCAGAAATTCGCGCAGCGTCGCCATAGCAGGCTCTTCCGTGCGCTGCATATAGAGGATGATCCGGGTCTCGCCGGGATCGGGCAATGCGCCTTTGTGTTGGATCACCTCTGTTTGCGGCGGCAGCGCCGCCTCCAGCATCGCAGTGACCGCAAGGCCTGCACTGACAATCGCTTCCACGGCGTTGTCGAACTCACTCTCAACAATCATGTCCCAGGGCGCGTTCGCATCATTCAGCCGCCGCAGAACGTCAGGTCGGAAAATACAGTTCGAACAAAACGCGACGGGCAACGGGTCTTGGCGCCAAACCTGACTTCCGATGGCGCCAACCCATTGCAACGGCAGGCGCACCAACACTTCGCCGCCCGGGCCCGCCTGCTCTTCTGTGGTCAAGATCGCTTCTACCTCGCCGCGCCCAAACATTTCCCGCAACCGGCGCGTCGGCGCCGAAATAAGACGCACGCGCATCCGTGGCAGATCGTTCGAAAACCGACGCAGCACAGGCGGCAAATACGGATAGACAATGTCATGCGGCACGCCGAGAACAATCTCGCCTTCAAACTCTTGCGATGTCAGGCGCGTGACCACTTCATCATTCAGGTCCAGCATGCGGCGGGCGTAAGCCAAAAGCTGTTCTCCCGCGGCTGTCAAAGCAATCCCGCGACCAGATCGGTCAAGAAGCTGGATGTTCAGCGTCTCTTCGAGGCGTTTCAATTGCATGGAAACCGCAGATTGCGTCAGGTGCAGCACGCCAGCCGCGCGCGTGACGCCGCCACTATCGGCGACGGCAACGAAGGAGCGAAGCGTTGTGAGGTCCAGCGTTCTCATTCATCACATTCCTTGATTGAAAGGTTCAAGAACATTCGTTTCACAAATCAATCACAGAGTGCCATATGGATCAAGAGATTTGATCTCACCCACGAATTACATCAAACTTTAACATATGGAGACAGACATGGCCTTTCTCGACCTGATCCAAGGCAGCCCCCGCACCTCTCGCGCTGGCGGCCTGTTTTCCTTCGCTCAAAAAGCTGCGCAAGTTCGCCGTCAGCGCCTCGCGCTGCAGCGCTTGACAGATGCTGAGTTGAGCGACATCGGACTGACCCGCGCTGACGTTGTGCAAGAAGCCAACCGCAGCTTTTGGGACGTTCCGCACACCTGGCGGGCCTAAAACCCTCCCCCCAAGACGGCCCCGCTAGGCCATGGTTTCGGCGGTATTAACTATTTCGCCCAAATGCCGCCGAAACCCGCGTATTCCCGACCGAAAAACCTTGAATTTAGCCCCCACTGTAACAATATTCACGGCAGAACCGGCGCAGAGGTAAGTCTGCGCCTCTCTTTTGCCACTGTGGAGGTCTCAATGGCTGAATTGAACACGATCCGGACAACGGCAGGCGCCCGTTCGGCCGCGATTGACGAAGGACTGCGCGCCCATATGAACAAAGTCTACGGCACTATGTCCGTGGGCATGCTCATCACAGCCTTGGCGGCTTGGGCCATCGCGGGTCTTGCGACCACAACTGATCCCGCACTGGCGGCGGCACAAATGGGCAACGGCAAATATCTAACAGGCTTGGGCGTTGCCCTTTACACTTCTCCGCTGCGCTGGGTCGTGATGCTGGCACCTTTGGCGTTCATCTTCCTGGGCTGGGGCGCTCTGTTGCGCCGCGCATCGCCCGCTGCTGTGCAGCTCGGCTTCTTCGCCTTTGCCACGTTGATGGGCCTGTCGCTCAGCTCGATCTTCATCATGTTCACCGCGTATTCGATCACGCAGACCTTCCTGGTCACAGCGATCGCCTTCGCGGGTCTGAGCCTGTGGGGTTACACCACCAAGAAAGACATCTCCGGCTGGGGATCTTTCCTGATCATGGGTGTAATTGGCCTTTTGGTGGCGATGATCATCAACATCTTCCTACAGTCGCCCATGATGATGTACGCAATCTCCATGATCGGTGTCCTGATTTTCGCGGGCCTCACAGCCTATGATACGCAGAACATCAAGAACGAGTACATCATGCACGCCGCCCATGGCGACACAGCGTGGCTGGAAAAGTCCGCAATCAACGGCGCGATGAGCCTCTATTTGGACTTTATCAACATGTTCCAGTTCTTGCTGATGTTCATGGGACAACAAGAATAACGCCTCACAATACCAAGGCTAAGCAAGGGCCGGTCCGCAGGGACCGGCCCTTTTCTTTTGCAAAACGGACCGACAGCATGGACATCCTAGACCTAAGCCCCGAAGACGCCGCCTGCCTTGTTCCCCTGAATCTGCAGGTGCAAGCCATTCACGCCGCGAAAGACCCCGAACGATACGTAGCAGATCCCGACCCAGACGAGGTCGCCATCTTTCTGCAACGCTGGTTGGAAACGCCGGGGATGCATGCGCTGGTCGCGGGGTCTCGGGCAGACCCGATAGGGTACACGATATTCGAAATCGAAAGCCGCGCGGGCAACATCTTTCGCAAGGCCGACCGGATCGGCATGCTCCATCACCTAGGGGTTGACGCAAACGTTCGGCGCCAAGGCATCGGCTCAGCGCTGATCCGCGCCGTGAAAGCCCGCGTTCACGCCGCTGGGGCAGACACGCTCTGGACCGGCTATGCGGCGTTCAACACGGCGTCGGCGGCGGTTATGGCCTCCGAAGGGTTGTTGCCCCGGCAAATTCGCGCTTCATGCGCCTTGCCAGGCCCCTAACCGCGAGTGCGCCAAAGCCGCATGGCAAGCGGGGCCCCAGTGATCACCAGGATCAGACGCACCACGTGATGGGCGACGACAAAGGCCGCGTCGGCCCCGACGATCAACGCCAGCACCGTAAGTTCCGCCTGCCCGCCCGGTGCGAAGGCCAAGAGCGCCTCGCGCCCCGTCGCAAGACCCGTCAAGACGATGGTTTCGACCCAGATCACCGTGAGTATCAGAAGGATCAGGCAAAATCCCAACCCTGCGGCAACGTCGCGACGGATCTCAGCCATCGTAATGCCTGCATATTTGGCGGAGATCGTGATGCCGATGAAGAACTGCGCGGCCCAAATCGCCTCTGCCGGGGGGCGAAAGTGCAACCCGCCCGCCAGCGTCACGGCGGCGGCGACAATCAAGGGCCCCAAGATTGTCGCACCGAAGAGGCCCACACGGACAGCCGCCCACCACCCAAAAAGTCCGCAAAACACCATGAGAAGAAGTTCATGCGGCGGAATGCTTGACGCGGGCGCGCCGGGCGGGGCCGACAGGTCCGACGCCCAAAGAAGTTTTAGCAGAAATGGCAGCGCCACGACGATCACCGTGACGCGCGTCGCGTGGATCAGCGACATGGCCCGCACGCTGGCTCCGGCCTCCTCACCAAAGACCAGCATGTCCTGCAACCCGCCTGGCATGGCCGCATAATAGGCGGTCGAGCGGTCATAGCCGCAGAACCGCTCAAAATAGGGCACACCCAGCAGACCGATGGCGAGGATCAGGGGCGGGATCAGGATCAACGTGCTCCACATGCCCGGCAGGCTGGCCACGACTGTGGGCGTGAGCGTTGTACCAACGGCCACGCCGAGGATCGTGCGCATTCCAGCGCTGAGCGGTTTGACCTCTGTGACCCGTAGCCCCAGAAGTGCGGCGAGCAGTCCCGCCGTGATCGGCCCCAAAAGCCATGGCAGCGGCAGGCCCAGAACCAGGAAGGCCGCGACCCCGGCCCCGGCCACCCCGAACCCAAGCGCCACGCCGCTCATCTGGCCAAAACCAAGAGGCGTTCCCGCAGAGAGGTCTGCAAATGCCGGTCGGCGGCGGCGCCTGCCGCCACGGGATCACGGGCGCGCAACGCGGCGATGATGGCCGCATGTTCTTCGGTGACCACGTCGACACGCGCCGCATCCGTGTAAGTCGTCGGTCCTAGTAAAAGCAGCGAGTGGTTGAGCCCCCGCGCCGCCTCCAGCAGAAAACGGTTGCGGCATCCCAGGTATAGGCCCCGATGAAAGGTCTGATTGATCGCCGCTGCGCGCGCAGGATTTTCTCGCTCTGCCGCGATGTCCCCATTCAGCGCGTCAAGCGCGTCAAACTCGGTATTTGTGCCATGCTGTGCCGATAGCTCTGCCGCGGTGCGCTCCAGAACGGCGCGCATTTCGTAAAGCTCGACAACCTCAGCATGGCCCAACTGCCGGATAACGGCCCCAAGACGCGGGCGGTGTTCCACAATTCCTTCGGCCTCTAGACGGCGCAGCGCTTCGCGCACAGGCGTGCGGGAGAGCGAGAGCCGCTCGGCCACTTCCTCTTCGCGCAGTCGGTCGCCAGGCCGGTATACCCCACTGCGCAACGAGGCCATCAAAGCGTCATAGGCCGCAGCACCGCTGGACTGTGATTTGGGGGCTGACATTTTTGTCCTTGCAGATTGTATCCAAATGGATACAAGAACCGTAACCGGAGGATAGGCTCATGTCAAAGAAGATTATCGTTGTTGGATCAGGAAACGCCGCGATGTGCGCAGGCATCGCCGCATTGGACGCGGGCGCTGAGGTGCTGATGCTGGAAAAGGCCGATGAAAGCCTCGCGGGCGGCAACACGGCCTACACCGCAGGCGCGATGCGGTTTGCCTATGACAGCGGCGACGATCTTCTGCCCCTCTTGGCGGATCCCGACGACCCGCGCCTGCCCCGGTCGGACTTTGGCAGCTACACCAAAGAGAAGTTTGCGCAGGATTTATTGGGCTTTAACGAAGGACGCCCTCTGTCGCCCGAACAAGAGGTGTTGGTCGGCCAATCCTATGACGCGGTACGTTGGTTGGCCGGGCATGGCGTGACTTATGAACCCATCTATGGGCGCCAGAGCTTTGAAAAGGACGGGCGCTTTGTGTTTTGGGGCGGCTTGACCATGGCGGCTGCGAACGAGGGCGTGGGACTTTACGAGATGGAGCGCGCGGCGTTCGAACGGCTCGGCGGTACGATCCGGTTCGAGGCGGGCGTCACCGACCTGGTCACAATTGATGGCCGTGTCACTGGCGTGAAAGTCGGCGACGAAACGCTACACGCAGATGCGGTGATCCTAGCCAGCGGCGGGTTTGAAGCGAGCGAAGCCATGCGCAGCGCCGAGATTGGCCCGGACTGGTCCGTCGCCAAAGTGCGCGGCACGCCGATGAACACCGGCGACGGGCTGCGCATGGCGATGGAGCTGGGTGCCGCGCGCAATGGCAGCTTCACCGGGTGCCATGCCACGCCGATGGACCTGCACATGAAGGACTTCGGCAACCTCGACCTGCCCCCGAAAGAACGCAAGAACTACCGCAAGATCTGCTATTTCCTGGGCGTGATGCTGAACGCGCACGGAGACAGGTTCGTCGACGAGGGCATCAACTTCCGAAATTACACCTATGCGCAGTTCGGTCGCGCGGTGCTGGAACAACCGGGCCACTTCGCTTGGCAGATCTTTGACGCGAAGGTGTTTGATCTTCTTTACGGCGAGTATCACTTTCAGGATGCCTCATTTGTCGAGGCGGACACGCTTGACGCCCTGATCGCGCAACTGGACGGCGTCGACAAGGATGCCGCGCGTGCGACGCTTGCGGCTTATAACGCAGCCGTTGACGACGCGACCGCCTTTGACCCGACCGTGCTAGACGGCAAGGGCACAACCGGACTGCCACTGGCGAAATCAAACTGGGCGCAGAAACTCGATACCGGGCCGTTCCGGGCATATCCAGTCACAGGTGGCATCACGTTCACATACGGAGGCTTAAAGGTCGACGATGCAGGGCGTGTCCTACGCGACGGCGGCGACAGCATCGATGGTCTTTATGCCTGTGGAGAGCTCGTCGGCGGCGTGTTCTATGGCGGATATCCCGGTGGATCAGGTCTGACTTCGGGCGCTGTCTTCGGGCGACGGGCTGGTCAAGGCGCGGCCACATACTAACGCGAGCGGCAACGGTCCGCGCTGCACAATCTTGTGCACCGGTCAGCGGCGTCAGCAACCTATGAACCGTCGCCGGGTTAAGACAGACCAGATGTCAGATGTCGCGCCAAATCGGATTGGTCCAAGCGCGCTTACCGGCCCGGTCAATAACCGTCAGGCGCAACCAGGGGCTATCGTAGAACCGCACAAGCGGCACTTCGCAACGGCTCATGCTCTCACCGTGCACCGCAACGGCGGCGCACCCCTTGCCCTGAACGATCACCGTCACAGCCGCGGAACACTCTACGTGAACGGCGGCCTTTTCCCACGCCACGTTGCGGATCTCGGGCCCTGTTGACGCATACATATGTCCGGCCTTTAGGGCCGCTAACAAGGCCTCGGGCGTGTTTTCTTCGGCCTTGACCATGGTCCAACCGCCGAAGTGATCGGGTTCTGAGAAATGGGCATCATCTGTGGCACACAGGTTCAGGCGCCGCCCCTCTTCCAAAAGTCGATCAAGATGCCAAAACCCTTCGGCCCGGTCGGCACCGACCTGGCAACCATGGTTATAGACTTCCACCGCGTGAGCCGCCTCGAGCGACCGCGCATCCGCCAAGCTCAGACCACCCCATTCGGGATGTGCGACAGCGACAAAGGCCCCGGCATCCCGCGCACGCTGCGCCAGTTCGGGTCCAGTTTCCTGATCGTCGATCGGCACGAAACCCGGGGAGTTCGAAGGCGCGAAGTCCTCGGGCAGGCCCACAGCGAGGATGTGCCACAGCTCCCCATTCTCCATCGCGCCAGAGTGCACTTCTGCGCCCAGGATCGTGGTAAAGGCATCGTCGCGGAATGGTTTCGTGTCGACGATCGGGTAGTCGTAGGGCCCAATAAAGTGATCGGTCAGCGCGATAAAATCATAGCCTTCGGCCTTATAGCGGCGGCACACCTCTTCTGGTGTCAGCACACCATCCGAGCGATTGGAATGGGTGTGCAAGTTGCCGCGCCAGAAGCGACCGGGGGCGGAGAAGGCTGGATCATGCATGGGTGAGGTCCTTTGTCAGTCGATGGCTTTGACCATAAAAACGCGCAAGCGGTCATCGCGCCCAGAAGGCGACGGGCCTACGCGCAACACGCGGTAGCCCTCACGAGAGTAAAAGGCGACGAGCCGGGTAAAAATCTGCGCGGTGTAGAGGTGGATCTGCCGCACACCGTCCGCGCGGGCTTTGTCTTCAATCGCCGTCAGGGCTTTTGCGCCAAAGCCCTTGCCTTGTTGGTCGGGCTCAATGGCGATCTGATTGATGTAAAGCGTGTCATCGTCGCGCCACATCATCGCCGCCCCGATCCGCTCTGGCGCATCCAGCCACCACACCTCGCCATCTGCAATCGCAGAGGCCATCCAAGGATACGGGCCTGGCCATGGGCGGCCCATGGCTTGGGCATAATCCACAAACGCGGCCTCCACGACTTGGGTCACGGCCGCTTCATCTTCAGGCTTGGCCGCCGTCAGCTTCATAGCTTGCGGAAGATCATCACCAGCCCGCGATCCTCTGCGTGCGGATGGTCTTTTTGGTCGTAAATCTCGATCTCAGCAAAGCGCAGAGGCGAGATCTGCCCGCGCGCTTGCATCGTGGCCAGGGCAGAGCCAAAGCCCATCCCGTCCATCACTGCCGGGATGGTGCCGCAGACGAACAACGCGCCAGGTCGGGTCACGCGCAGCAGCTCGGGAAAACAAGCAGGCCCCACATGGCCGTGGGTGAACGTCCCGCACGAGATCACACCGCCATAGCTGTCATCTGCTATTTCAAGCGGTTCGAGCAGATTGCCTTCGATCAGCGTGCGGTAGATCCCTTTGGGGCGCGCCACATCCAGCATCTCGGGCGTGATGTCGAACGCATCGGTTGTGGCACCCTGCAAATGCTCGGTCACGAGGCCTGTCCCTGCCCCGATATCCAGGATCGGTTCATCGCCATCGCTTTCGGCCAAGTAAAGCTCCGCGATCTTGCGCGGCGCGACAAAGCCCCAAGCCGCGCCAAACTTGTCTTCATAGGTCGCGGCCCATTTGCCATAAAGCTTCGCGGCATCGTCGGGCCCGTCAATCTCGTAGGCGGCGTCTAGATCATAGTCGGGCATCGGGGGGGTCCTTTAGGCAGAGCGGGCCGGCACGCGCGATTTCACATCCGGGTCAAGCGATGGGATCGCAGCCAGCAGCGTCTTGGTATAGTCATGTTGTGGATTGGCGAAGATCTCCCGCGTGGGGCCGCGTTCGACAATCTCGCCCAGATAAATCACCGCCACGTAATCGCAGACATGGGCCACAACGCTGAGATCATGGCTGATGAAGAGATAGGTGAGGTCCAGATCACGCTGCAACGCCTTAAGAAGGTTCAGGATATCCGCCTGGATCGACACGTCGAGCGCGGCGACACATTCATCGGCCACCACGAAATTCGGGCGCGAGGCGAGCGTGCGCGCAATCGAGATCCGCTGCCGCTGCCCACCAGAAAACGCATGCGGATAGCGGCGCAAATGTTCGAGACTTAAGCGGCATTTGGAGGCAATCTCGCGCACCCGCTCATCGGTTTCTGCGCGCGAGGCGGTCAGGCCCAGCACCTCTAGGGGTTCGGCAATGATGTCGCGCACCGTCATACGCGGGCTCAGCGCGGCGTAAGGGTCCTGGAAAATCAGCTGGGCGTGACTGCGGAAGGCTTTCTCCTCGGCCGCGGTCATCGATCCCACATCAAAGCGGTTCGTGCCGTCATCATAGGTGATGGTGCCTTCGGTGATCGGCGCGGCCTTCAAGATCGCGCGGCCCAGCGTCGTTTTGCCAGAGCCACTCTCGCCCACCAGCCCCACAAAGGCGCCCTTGGGGATGTCCAGCGACACCTTGTTCACCGCCTTCAACATGGGCGGCGTACCAAAGAGCCGCCGACCCAGCGGAAAGCCAACGGTCAGGTTCTTGATCGACACCAATGGCTGGGTCATGCGGCCCCCTTCTGCACCAGCGAAAAGCTGGCCGCGTGATGCCCCGGCGAAACCTCGACCATCGGCGGCACTTGGGTCGCGCAGCGCCCGCCCGGTACGAATTTCGGACACCGGGTGTGAAAGACGCAGCCTTGCGGGCGTTCCAGCGGTGACGGGATGTCGCCCGGGATCGGGGTCAGCGGGGCTTCTAGATCGTCCAACTTGGGCAGCGCATTCAGAAGGCCTTGGGTATAGGGATGCGCGGGCGTGCGGATCACATCGCGGACCGGCCCAGTCTCAAGGATGCGGCCCAGATACATCACCGCGACCCGATCCGCCGTCTGCGCGATCACCCCCAGATCGTGCGTGATAAAGAGGATGCCCATGCCGAACTCGGCCACAAGCTCTTTCATCAAATCAATCACCTGCGCCTGGATCGTCACGTCCAAAGCCGTGGTTGGCTCGTCCGCGATCAGCAGCCGCGGCTTGGTCGAGAGCGCCATGGCGATCATCGCGCGTTGCCGCATCCCGCCCGAGAACTCAAACACGTATTGGTCGATGCGCTTGGACGGCTCGGTGATGCCCACCCGGTCGAGCATTTCGATGGAGAGCGCGCGGGCCTGTTTCTTGTTCAGATCGGTGTGGATTAAGAGCTGTTCGACCATCTGCGCGCCCACAGTGATCGCAGGCGCAAAACTCGCCATCGGCTCTTGGAAGATCATCGAAATCGCGCCACCCCGGATGACCCGCATCTCGCGTTCGCGCCGCAACTGGAGGATCTCCACCGGCGTGTCGCCGTGCAGTGTGATCCGAGAGGCCGGGTCGTAGACCGTGTTGTCGCCATTCAACTGCATCAGGGATTTCGCCGTCACCGACTTGCCCGAGCCGCTTTCGCCCACAAGGCCAAGGATCTCGCCCTGCTCGATGTCAAAGGACACGTCTTCGACAGCCGTGATTAGCCCCTCGTCGGTTTTGAACCGGATGGTGAGATCGCGGACCGAGATCAGGCTCATTTCCCGCCTCCCGAATAGGGGTCCGCCGCGTCGCGCAGCCCGTCGCCCACAAAGACGAAGGCCATCACCAGCGTGACAAAGAAAATCACCGGGATGAAATACCACTGATAGTTCAGCAGCACATCCGCCTGCGTGGTGTTCTGCAAGAGCACCCCAAGCGAGGTGACCGGGTCCTTCAGGCCCAGCCCGATAAAGCTGAGCGCGGTTTCCGACAGCACCATATACGGGAACGAGATCACCAGATCGACGATGATGTAGCTGGTGAAACTCGGCAGCAGGTGGCGGCGGATGATATGGCTCGACGAGGCACCAGAAAGTCGCGCGGCCAGCACGTAATCCTGATTGCGCTCGACCAGCAGATGGGTGCGCACGCGCCGCGCCAGTGTCGGCCAACCGATCAGCCCGAGGATGATGGAGATGAAGAAAAACCGCGTCTCAGCCGACCACGTGTCGGGCACAAAGGCCGCAAGCGCCATGAACAGTGGGATCGCGGGCACCGTGCGGATCGCATCGGTGATCATCTGCAAAACCCCGTCGACCACACCGCCGAAATAGCCCGCAATTCCCCCAATGGCGAGCGCCAGGACAAAGGAGATCAGCACGCCCAAAGTCCCCACCGCAAGCGAGGTGCGGATCGCGTGGAAGGTGCGCGAGAAGATGTCCTTGCCCGTATCATCTGTGCCAAAAAGGTGGATTTTGCCGGTATCAACGCCAAAAAGGTGCCGGTCCAGCGGGATACCGAACCACTTGTATTCATCGCCCTTGACGAAAAACTGCACATAGCGGCGGTCGTCCGTGTCGATCGTTGTCACCCAGCGGAAGTTCGTGGCCAGCGAGCGTTCGCGTTTCACGCCATAAATGAACGGACGGGCGGAACAGCCAGCGTCGTCGCAAAACCGCGGGATCTGCGGGGCGCCATTGGTGTACTCTTTGTTCGCACCTGCGATAGTGGGGTTATAGGGGCCCACGAAATCAGCAAAGAGACCGAGCACTATAAGCACGATCAAAATGATCCCTGCGAACATCGCCGCGCGCTGCTTTTTGAACCGCGCCCAGACAAGCTGACGTTGTGACGCGGTGAAATACGCCTCTTTAGCCTGTTGGCTCACATCGCTCATCGCACCTGCCCCTCCGGGCCCAAGGGCAACCGTCCAACCATCACGCGGTCCCTCCGATAACAGAGCGACGCATGCGCGGGTCGAGTGCTGCCAAGGCCACATCGGTGATGAAATTCAACCCCACAATCGTGGCGGTGAGCAGAAAGATGATCGCGCCTGCAAGCTGCTGGTCATTCGACCGCGCCAAGGCCTCTAACAAAAGCGCGCCCGCCTCCGTCAGCGTCAGGATGATGGCGACGATGGGTAGTTCATTAAAGATCCGGTTCAGATCGAACCCCAGCGAGTTCACAATCGGCCCCAGCGCATGCCGCGCCGGGTACCGCCACAAGAGCCGCCGCCCATAAAGGCCACGCGCACGGGCGGCAGTCACATAAAGCTTGGATTGCTCATCCAGCATCAAGGCGCGCACAGTTTGCAGCGCAAAGGCGGTCGCCGACCAGCCCAGGATGAACACCGGAAGCCAAGCGCGGCTCATGAAATCCCAAAACTTTGCCATCGACCAAGGCGCGTCACGGAACTCTTTCGAAAAGAGCCCGCTGAGCGAGTCGCCGAAATAGACGGTCGAAATCAACATGATGATCAGCGCTAAAAGGAAGTTCGGCAACGCCAAGCCCAAATAGGACACCACCCGCAGAAGATTGTTAACCACAGGGTTGCGCGAGGATGCAGCGTAGATGCCAACCGGGATCGCGATAAGATAGGCCAGAAACAGGGCCGCAAAGCAAATGCCTGCAGAAATCAGGAACTTAGAACCCAAAAGCTGGCTGATGCCCACGCGTAGGATGCAGCTTTCGCCAAAATCGCCGACAAATGCGCCCGCGACCCAGGTGCCCCACCGATAAAAGAAGGGCTGGTCCAGGCCCAGCCGCGCGCGCTCTGCGTCGATGTCTTCGCGGGTCAGGTTCTGACCTTGGGTGTTCTTGTAAGCCAGGTACCGCTCGGCGCAGTCGCCCGGCACAAGTTCCATCAAGGAAAACACAAGCAATGACACCAAGAGCAAGGTGATCACGGCGAGCACCGCTCGCACGCCTACGAATCTCAGGAAGTTCGCCATCGTCCCAACCCTTCCTCCGAAGCTTGGCGAACCTGCTCCGGCAAGGCAAGGACCGAGCACGCTCTGCGGCTCGGTCCTCGCCCTTTTTCAAGAAAGTGCCTTAGTTATCTTCGGCCAAGAACCACTGGGTCGCCCGGTAGGGGTACGTCCGGTAGTATTCATAGGACCATGTTTTGAACTCTGGCACGTTCTTCAGACCATTGCGCACGACGATTGGGTTAGGCGCCGACACCGTGGAGATGAAGAGCATGTTGTCGGTGAAGTTCTTGGCCAAACGCGCACCGATTTCGGACGCCTCCGCCGAACCAGGAACAGCCTGCTGGAACGCTTCGATATCCGCAATCATGTCTTTGGCGTATTGCGGCGGTTCGATGCCGGATGCGCCATCGCTGTCGAGCCATTCGGCCCAGCCCATGCCGGTGCGGTGACCGAAGTAAGAGCTGTAGGGTGGAACAAAGCTTTCGGACGTACCCAGCGCAACTGCAACCGGCTCGCCGCGGGCCCACATCATCACGTCCAACTCATTTGCCGACTGTGCTGCGCGGTACTCGTCAGGCGTGACCTCCTTCACTGTGGTTTGCACGCCAACATCGGCCCAGTTTTGTGCGACAAGCTCAACAACTTCGCCTGCAACACCCTGTGTGGCGAACTGCATATTCAGTGTGATCTTGTCGCCGTTAGGCAGGTCGCGGAAGCCGTCACCGTCCGCATCGACCATGCCGAGTGCGTCGAGTGTCGCCTTGGCGCCGTCTGGGTCGAACTCGGTGCCGACTTTGGCAAAGGGTGCCGCGAATTCCGGTACGGGCGAGAAGCCAGTATAGGCAACAGCTTCGCCCTGGCCAAAGAACGCAACTTCGTTCAACTCGTCCCGGTTGATTGCAGCGGACATCGCTTTGCGGAACTCAACGTTGTTGAATACGCCGCGCTTGGCTTCGTCGGCGCTGGTGACGTTGAACGAGAACGCTGGGACCGCGATGGTTGGCTTCAACTGAACGGTGTAGCCGCCTTTTTCCTGGTTTTCCAACAGGATCGGCGCGGAGGGCAGTTGAACAGATTGCGACTTGTAATCGACTTCACCGTTTACAAGGGCCAAGATCCGCACTTCATTGTCGTTCTTATAAAGTTCGTCCTGACGCGAAATGTAGGGCAGCTGCTGGCCTGTCGTATCCACTTGGTGGAAGTAAGGGTTCGCAACCAGCTTGCGGCCTTCAGTGGTGTCTGCGGTATAGATGTGGCTTTCCAACGTCGGCTGTGTGGCGGCAGGCAAGGATGCCACTTTTGCCGGGTCGCGCAGCATCGGAGTGGGCGTGTCTGTCCAGTCGGATGCACCGTAATAGTAGTTCACCGCCTCGTAGCCATTTGCAAAGCCTAACGCCTGCGCATTGGCATCGGCATTCGCGTCGATGGCTGGGTGGAACTGGCCCAAGAAGTGCATCGGCTGGAAGGCCTGCGCGTAAGACGTCGCGAAGTGGACCAAGAGACCCGGCTTTGGCGCGGCCAGCACAAACTTCATCGTGGTTTCGTCGATCACTTCGATTTGGATCGGCTCACCGCCAGCCAGAACGTAGTCTTTTGGCTTTTCGATGATGTTGCTGTCGAGGGCGAGGTTGTTCAACCAAAAGGCGACGTCCGCCGTGGTGAATGGCGCGCCGTCCGACCATTTGTGGCCTGCGCGCAAGGACATTGTCAGCTCGGTGAAATCAGCGTTCCATTCCCAGGACTTCGCGACGTTCGGCACGATCGTCTGCAAATCGTCCGAATAGCGCGCCAGGTTCACGTGACGGATGGACAGGAAGTCAGATGTGCCCGCTTCGGTGTTGTTGGAGAGCGCGTCAAGCGTACCGCCGTACGTCCCGACCATCTCGTAGGGCGCCATCACCAGCGGCTCTGCCGGAAGACGCTCCGCCAGGGGTGGCAGGGCTGGGTTGCCTTGGATTTCGCTGTTGAGCGCCTCGATCTCGGGGTTGGCCGAGAATTCCATGGTGCAGTTTGCGGCGGCTTCGAACTCTGCCAGCTCGTACTGCTGTGGGAATTCACCGGGCGCAACGCCCATTGGATCAGCTACTGTCACGGCTGGGCAGGCAGCAAAGCTCGCTGTGCCCAGTGCAGCAAAGGCGGTGGAAATGAGAAGTGTGCGGCGCATGGTCGTCCCCCGTTGCGGTATTAACGCGCGGTTTCTAACGCCCGGGTCACGACAGTTTTGTGACGAGATCGGAAACAATGTGACGGAGCAACCAGTGTGGCGCTGGCCAACTTGTGGTGCTTTAGCGCCCGCCCGTGACCTCAATCGCAGAGCCCGTCATATAGCTTGCAGCGTCCGACAGCAAAAACAGGATGGGCTTTGCCACTTCATCTGCGCTGGCCTCGCGACCGATGGGAACCATGTGGGCCAGACGCTGCGCGCGGCCCGGCTCACCACCCTTGGCGTGAAGTTCAGTGTCAATCAGGCCAGGTCGCACTGACATAACGCGCACGCCGCGCGGGGCCAGCTCGTCCGACAACCCTTTCGTAAAGGTATCAATCGCGGCCTTCGAGGCTGCATAATCGGCATACTGGTTGCCCGACCCAAGCCGTGCGGCGGCAGAGGAAATGTTGACGATCACACCAGGTCCGTCCATGCGCGCTGCGGCGTCCCGTGCAACCATGATCGCGCCGATCACGTTCACATCGAACATCCGCCGAAGCCGATCATAGCCCATGTCGGCCACAGGCGCTGTCTCAGCAACGATGCCAGCATTGTTAATGCATGCGTCAAGGCGCGGGATCTGTGCAAACATCCCGGCCAATGCCTCTGGGTCGGCAACATCCGCTTGCAAAAGGGTCACGCGCGCACCTACCGCCTCGCACGCAGTTTTGACCGCCTCTGCGCCTGCTGTGTCGGTCCGATAATTGAGGTACAAATCGTACTCTGGCGCCGCCAAACGCGCGCAGGCAGCACCGATGCCGGCAGACGCCCCTGTGATCAAAAGTGCTGGTCGTTCGGACATCCGATGTCTCCCCTCAGTGAACCCTATGCGCGGCCTAGGCGTATCGGACAGCTGCCAAGGGCTCAAGGGATCGCAGCGCGGATTGACCTTCAATCTACGCGGCCACAACAGCTTTGGCACGCTGTTTGCGACACGCGCGCCCAGAAAAGCCGCTTCCAGCCTAGGACGCGCCAAAGAGTTCTGACAGGGTGCGTATATCACTGCTTTAGCGGCGCATTTGATGCGCGTCGCAGCGGTGAGATGGGCGAGAGGATCACTATGAAAACACGGACAAAGGTGGCCGTTATCGGCGGCGGCATCGCAGGATGCTCAACGCTTTACCATTTAACGCAAGAAGGATGGTCCGACGTTGTCCTGATCGAGCGGGACGAACTGACCTCTGGCACCACGTGGCATTCTGCGGCGCAGGTCACGAACTTTGGCATGAACCAAACAATGGTGGGGCTGAAGTCGCATTCTATCGCGCTTTACAAAAAGCTGCGGGACGATCCCGACTACCCGGTTGGGTACCACCATGGGGATGGCGGGATTCGCTTGGCCAATACCGAAGCGCAGATGCAGGGGTATCGCCACTTTGCCTCAATGGCGCGGGGCATGGGCGTCGAATTTGAGGTGATAGATGCACAAGAATGCGCGCGGCGCCATCCGCTGATATCGACGACAAATCTGGTCGGCGGGCTCTGGGATGGCGAAGACGGCGATATCGATCCGGCGCAGCTGTGCCAAGCGTTGGCGTTTCATGCGCGCAAGGCGGGGGCAGAGGTTTACCGGCATACGGGCGTCACGGGCCTGACGCAACACAGCGACGACACATGGACTGTTGAGACCACTAATGGAACAATCGACGCAGACATCGTCGTGAACGCCTGCGGATACCGTGTGAACGAAGTCGGCGCCATGATGGGCGTCCAACATCCCGTAGCATCGATGGAACACCAGTACTTCGTGACCGAGGACATTCCCGCCATCGTCGCGGCAGACCGCCGCATGCCACTCTTACGCTGCCCCATTTCAGACTACTATTCGCGGCAAGAGAAAAACGGTCTTTTGGTGGGCTTCTACGAACAGGGCTGCAAGACCTGGGGCATGGACGGGATCAGTCCCAATTTTGCCAATGACCTTTGTCCCGATGACCTTGACCGGGTGATGGACGTCTTGGAAGGCGCGTTTGAACGCATGCCCGCACTGGCGGAGGTTGGGATCAAGCGGGTCGTCAACGGCCCCATCACTTACACGATTGATGGCGCGCCGCTGGTTGGACCGATTCCAGGCAAGCGCAACGCGTTCTGCATCATTGGCTTGCGCGCAGGTGTGGGTGAGGGCGGCGGACACGGTTGGCTCCTGGCGCAACAGATCGTCCACGGTGAGGCGTGTTACGACACGTGGTGCCTGGATCCACGACGATTCACTGGACATGCGACGGTTGAATTGACGGCACTTAAAGCCATCGAAGACTACCAAAACGAGTTTCGGTTTCACTTCCCGCACGAGCACCGCCCCGCCGGGCGGTCCGCCAAGACCACGCCATTGACACCCGTCCTAGCAGCGGAAGGCGCGGAATTCACTGTGGTCAACGGATGGGAGCGCGCAGACTACTTCAAGCCCACGCCGGAGTTCCTTCCGACCTTAAGCTTCGACTTTGACGAAACCTTCGACATTGTCGGTGCCGAGGTACATGCGGTGCAGACCGCCGTAGGTCTGTGCGAAGTGAACGGCTTCAACCGATTTGAAATTACAGGCCGGGACCGTCACGCATTTCTGGATCGGATGTTTTGCGGCACCGTCACACAGCGCGAGGGCCGCGTCGGATTGGGCTATTTGCTAAACCACCATGGCATGGTCAAAAGCGAGGCCACCATTGCCAACCTGCCTGCGTCAGATCGCGGACCTGCGCGGGTTTGGTACGGCTCTGCCGCCGCCGCGGAGTTTCATGACATGGATTGGTTGCAGGGCCATCTAAGCGGCGAAGAAGATGTGCAGATCCGCAGTCTGACCAACGATCAAACAATCCTGGTCCTGGCAGGCCCAAACGCCCGGGCGGTTATGGCCATCGTATCGCGCGCGGATTGGTCCAGGGAGGCGTTTCCCTGGCTGTCGGTCCGCGAGTGCTTTGTTGGGTTTGCGCCTGCAACGGTCATGGCTGTGAGCTTTTCGGGCGAGTTGGCGTATGAAATCCACGTCCCCAATGCCTCTCTCTATGCAGCATACCAAGCGCTCCGCTCGGCAGGGCAATCCCATGATCTGCAACTCTTCGGCGCGCGCGCCGTTGACGCGATGCGTCTTGAGAAGGGGTTTCTGCATTGGAAGGCGGATCTGATCACCGAATTTGACCCGTTTGAAACTGGCCTGGATCGTTTTGTAAAACCGGACAAAGGGCCCTTTGTCGGGCGCGACGCACTGATTGCGCGCCAGGCAAATGGACCGCAGAAGCGCCTCGTGACACTCGACGTCGAAACTCGCAAACGTCCGGCCCATCCCGGCGCGTCCGTGATGGAGGGCGCGCACGTGATCGGAACGGTCACGTCCGGCGCTTGGGGATACCGTGTCGAAAAAAACCTGGCATACGCCTATGTCAATCCTGATTTCGCTGAGCCTGGGCGCCGCGTCGCGCTGGATTTATGCGGCACACGGGCCGACGCCTGCGTGATCCCACCGTCGCCCTACGATCCAGAATTCGCAAAACTAAAGTCCTGACCGACCCGAAGCCAGCCCAGTTTTGCACTGGGCGTGGTACCCGCGGCCGGACTCGAACCGGCACGGCCTTTCGGCCTGGAGATTTTAAGTCTCCTGTGTCTACCATTCCACCACGCGGGCCGCGTGTCAGGCCTGCAGGGGCCTTTTCATACCGCTTACGACCCGAAGGCCGAACGGACAACGCATCGCGTCGCATCTTTCAACACCGCGTTGCCTCGGCTCTTGATAGGTCGGCAGCAGATTGAAAACAATGCATGATCTGACGCGCCTGCGCGCTTTGATGCATTCGCCGCTTAGAGATCTTGTCCAAGGATTTCCAACGGGGCGCCTTTGGCCATCAAATGCCGCTCACTGAGCCACGGGTTTAGGGCCAAGGCTTGCAAAAGTGCATTCCGCGCCGCGTCGATTTCACCAAGGTTTAACTGGCTGAGTGCCAGTCCTGACAAGGCGCCGACATGTTCAGGCGACAGAGAAAGCGCTTTGGTCAAATCGACGACGGCGGCTGCATAATCCTGGCGCAGGTAGTGTATGAAGGCACGTTGGTTGTAGCCTTCCGCGTATCCTGGGCAGTAGTCGACCAACCGGTCAAATGCCGCAATGGCACCGGCAAAATCGTAGGATTGCCGCCGTGCCATGCCTTCGTTCAGATCGTCTTGCGCACGCGCATCGGGCGCATCAAGCCAGTATTGCCACATCTGGTCAGAGAGGCTGCGCCCTTGTGCTTCGTTCGGGGCCTTGCGCGCGTCTTCGACAAGCGACTTCAAGGCGCTGCTGTGGTCAGGCGCCGGCGGGCACTCTGCATGGGCAACGCTTCCAATGCAGGCGGCCAAGAGGAGAACACTGGGCTTCATGCGATAAAGAATGGCGCAAGGTCGCGTCGTGTCAACTCTCTGGCCCCGTTGCCTTGACCGGCCAGGGCTTTCGCGCCACCTAAAGCACATGTTTCCGATCCGTGATCACAATCCCTCCGGCCGCGTTCCCTATGTCACATATGCCTTGATGGCTGCGAACATCCTTGTGTTTTTGAGCTATGTTGCACTCTTTCAGGATGCGCGCGCAATCAATGGGTTCTTCGATACTTGGGCCATGATCCCAGCCGAGGTTTCGCGCGGCGGTGCGCTGCACACAGTTGTGACGTCGATGTTCCTGCACGGTGGCTGGATGCACCTGGCGGGCAATATGCTCTTTCTGTGGATCTATGGCGACAACGTGGAAGACGAGATGGGGCATGCGCCGTTTCTGCTGTTCTACCTTGCCGCAGGCGCCACAGCGGGCGTGATCCATATCCTCTCGGCACCCTGGAGCACCGTCCCAACAGTCGGGGCGTCTGGGGCGATTGCAGGTGTGATGGGCGGCTATCTTTTGATGTTCCCGAAAGCCCGCGTCGACATTCTGATCTTCTTTGTTGTGTTTATCCGGATCATCCCAATTCCCGCATGGATCGTTCTTGCCGTCTGGTTCGGGATGCAATTTGTCGGCGGCATTGGCGCAGATCCAAATGGCGGTGGCGTTGCCTATTGGGCACATGCAGGCGGCTTCGTGGCGGGATTGATCCTAACTCTGCCGGTTTGGCTGCGCAAAGGCGGCACCGCGTTTTGGCGACGCACCGATTACCACCCGCCCCACCCCGAGGCACGCTATGCCACAACCCAAAGCCGTATACCGAAGATAGGCCGTCGGTCTCGTACGCGCCGCTAAGGAGCGCCGTGTCGCCGCCACGGCGCGCGCAGCCTTTGGGCAGCCCTCAACGCCAAGACACTAAAAACCGTTCCCTATGATCCTTTGGGATCATGATCCCAAGCGCTGACACCCCGTAAGTCATGCGGTGCGCCTGCCCGATACTGCGAACAACAGACACTCACTTTCGCCGGGCCGGTTAAGATTGATAAGGGAAACGAAAATGAAGAATTCACTTTTTTGCTGTGCACTTGCAATTTCCACGGCCACTTCCGGGCTCGCGCAGGAGATGTGGAATGTCGACTGCAGTTCCGTTTTGTCAGAGAAGCTTCTCGACACGACAAGCACCGATACCGGGGTCGAACTTATTCTGGACTTTCAAAAAGACATCTGTTCGCGCGACTTCGAAACCAAAGAGGCTGCGCAATCCTACGCGCGCAGCGGCGGGCTTGGTCTCAAGATCCCAAGTTATGGCGAGTTGTCGGTCACAGATGCCAAAACCGAAGGGCAGTCGAGCTTTAGCTACAAAGACTCTGTCTTCTGCGACCAAAGTTCAAGCGAGGTCGCAAACCTTGCCGCAAGCCAGTTCAAAACCAGTACAGCCAAGTTTGCGTTTGACGCGTTCAAATTCTGCGTGGAGCGGCAAGATGGCGGTACGTTCATGACGTACAACGTGTCCGAGCAGGGCCGGCTTTTGCGCGCGCAAATTACCAAGCGCGTGACTGCAAACACACGCCTCACCTATGCAATCGAGGGCTTTTCGGTTGTCGCACCGCAAGGCACCGACGCGACGTGCGAAGTTCGCGCGAAAGACATCCGCGAAACGCTGAAAGAAGGGCAGCCTGTCGAGATCGAGGTCGCGACGGCTAATATTACCTGTTTCAAATCCGGGGACGACTTTGCTGTCATCGATATCGCGACGACGGAATCTGATTTCGGGATCACGATGCCGTCCGAGGTCGCTATGGCGGCGGCGCGCGACGAGGCCGACAAGGCATCGCTACGGGCCACGATCAGCGGGTTGGAAACCGATCTCGCTGCGCGTGACACAGATCTTGGTGCAACGCGCGACAAGATCGCGGGCCAGACGACAGAGCTATCGCAGCTTAAGGCACGCCTGAGATGTGCCCGCACCTGGAGCGATGCCTACACCGAGGACCGCAAAACGGCTCACGCCGAGATTGATCGGATCACAAAAACCACCAGCAATCTTGGCCAACTGAGCCACTACGCCAACGTCTTTTTGAATGGAGCAAACCGCGGCAACACCACTTTGCGGATCGTTTGGAAGCAAATGACCACAGAGATCGGCAATCTGAACCGGATTTTGGCGGGTCAGCGCACGTGCTAACGCTTACCCGCCGCGGATCACCTTGCTGAACGGCGCGAACATGCTTTCGGGGGCGCAAATGACGGCCCCCGAGGTCAATGGGTCTTCATCCGCAGAGACCGCTTCTAACAGCGCGCCCGCTTCGCGTGCGATGATCACGCCGGCGGCGATGTCCCAGATATTCAGGCCACGCTCCCAGAACCCGTCATAGCGGCCTGCGGCGACGTAAGTTAGGTCCAACGCAGCAGCCCCCCAACGGCGCACGCCGGCGCAGGCGGGCATCAGGCGGGCGAGGTCTTGCAGGGTCTCTGGCAGGTCGCCACGCCCGGCAAAGGGGATACCGGTCGCAAAGACGCATTCAATCATGTTGCGGCGCTGACTGACGCGCAGGCGTTGATCGTTCATAAAGGCGCCCTGCCCGCGTTCGGCAAAGAACATCTCGTCTTTTACAGGGTCATAGACCACGCCCGCCACGATCTGGCCTTTGTGCTCCAGCGCGATAGACACCGCCCAATGCGGCAGGCCGTGCAGAAAGTTCGTCGTGCCATCCAGCGGATCGACGATCCAGCGGCGCGTGGGGTCTTCGCCCGGTGTCTCGCCGCTTTCCTCGCCCAGCCAACCATAGGTCGGACGCGCGCCGATCAGCTCTTCGCGCAAAATGGTCTCGGCCGCGATATCCGCTTTGGACACGAAGTCGCCCGCGCCCTTCATGGAGGCGGTCAGGTTCTCCACCTCGCGGAAGTCCTTGGTCAACGACCGGCCTGCCTTGCGGGCGGCTTTGAGCATGATATTGAGATTGGCACTGCCCTGCATGGTCGATGGGTCCTGAACTTTGGGGATCAGCGCGGGCCATAACGCGGGCAGCGAGAGCGTGCAAGGAGGTAGCGGGATGTCGGACGAAGGTTATCGGATGGATCCCAAGGACTGGGGCGCGTTTCGCGCAGAGATGCACGCGCTTTTGGACCGGTGCCTCACAGAGCTAGAGGCCGCGCGCGACCGGCCTTGGACGCCGCTGCCAGGGGGTTATGCAGAGCAAGTGCGCATCAAAGAGGGCGCGGATGTTATGGCGCGACTGGCCGAGGACGTTCTGCCTTACGGGACCGGCAACACGCATCCGGCCTTTTTCGGTTGGGTTCATGGAACCGGCCAAGCCTCTGGTCTGGCGGCGGAGTTGGTGGCGGCCACGATGAACGCAAATTGCGGCGGACGCGATCACGGCGCGATCTATGTGGAGCGCGAAGTGATCCGGTGGCTCGCGCATCACGCGGGGCTGCCCGAAGGCGCGGGCGGGATTTTGACGACAGGTACCTCGCAGGCGACGCTTTATGCCCTGCACACTGCGCGCCATGCGCGCTTTGGCGATGCTGTGCGCGATGCGGGCACTGCAGGTCTGCCGCCGCTGCGCGTTTATGCAGCGCAAGGGGCCCATTCCTGCGTGTCGAAGGCCTTGCAAGTGATGGGCCACGGACGACAGGCGGTCGTTTCGGTACCTGTGAATGGCGGCCGCATGGATGTGGAAGCTTTGGCCCGGCTGATGACGGACGACGCCGCAGACGGACGCGTCCCCTTTGCCGTCGTTGGCACAGCGGGCAGCGTCAACCTGGGCACCTATGATGACCTTGCCGCGATCGCAGAAATCGCACGGGCGCACGGCGCTTGGTTTCATGTCGATGCGGCTTTTGGCTACTGGATGCGCCTGGCCCCGCCCCCCTGGAACGCGTTGACCGCTGGGATGGAGGCCGCCGACAGCGTGGCCCTCGACGGCCACAAGTGGCTTGGCGTGCCCTATGCCTGCGGGGCGTGCCTGGTGCGCAGCGAGGCGGGTCTCCGCGACGCCTTTACCGAAGATGCGGACTATCTGGTGCGCGAGGGCAAGGCGCTGGCCGGTGGCGCGTGGTGGCCGACCGAGCATGGCATTGACCTCAGCCGCGGCTTCACAGCGCTGAAGTTCTGGGCCGCGCTGCAAGCGCATAAGCCCGAGACCATTGGCGCAGTTATTGTCGACAACTGCCGCCAAGCCGCCCTGATGGGCGCGTTGGCCGAAGCCTCCGACTGGTTGGACCTCGCAGCACCCGTTGTCTCGAACCTTTGCGTGATGCATCCCCGCGCGGGCGATGCTTCGACGCTCGTCGAGGCGCTCCAGCTTTCGGGGGCCGCTGTCTTCTCAACCACGATGGTGGGGGGGCGCAGTTGCGTGCGGGCGGCCATCGTGAACCACCGCACGACCGAGGCCACCATTCGCGATTCCATCGCGGCGCTCGAGGCCGAGATACAGCGTGTCAGCGAGGAAAGCCCCGCCACTTAGGCGAGCCACGCGTCCACAGTGTCGTATTGCGGGCGAAAGAAAACAGTGATGCGGATGTGATCCAGGCCCGTATACGTCCAAGGCGCGGTGCCATGAAGGACAAAGGGATCAAGCAGAAACGCGCCCCCAAAAGGGATGTGTAGTGGGATCCGCTCACAGGTTTCAAAGATCTCGCGTCGGGCTGCCTGATAGATGTCGGTTATGTCAGCGGTCGCCACATCCTTGCCCTCCAACGCAGCACGTAAAGCTGCGCGCAATACGTGGTGACTGCCGCGCCAATAGACAGTCGGCGAGGCCCCACTCGTATTCAAAGCGATTCCAAGAACATAAGCATGAAACTCCCGCGCATAGCGGCGACGGTCAGGCCCCTCTGGCAAAAGCCCATCCATATGCGCCGCATACCGGTCAACGCGGTAGCGGTGATTGGCCTCGGACTGGTCCGGATCCGGCTGCGGGTATCCAGGATAGATGACCGACAGTTGCGCCCGGTGGAGCGGCAATTGGGGGATATGTTCATCCCACGGGCCGCGCAACGGCACGCCACCGATGCGCCCCTCCGCGTCGTTTGGCAGGGCATCGACGCCCACGAACCATGTCAGGCCATGGCGCAAGTTCGCCGCCTGCGCTTCGGGATCGGCCAAAATGCCGTCGGCCACACTGCGCGCGGCGGATGCCCAGGCAAGCGAGTCACGGGTCGGTTCAAAGATCAGCGCGCCATCAGCCGCGAGGCTCATGCCCCAAACGCCTTGCGCAGCATGTTGATCGCAACCAAGGTCAAAAAGATGCCGAAGGCGCGCTTGAGCGGCCCCGCATCCATCACATGCGCAAGCCGAACGCCCCATGGCGTGGTGATCAGCGTCATGGCAATGACAAGACCAAAGGCCACCAAGTTCACTGCCCCCAGCGTGAGCGGCGGTCGCTGCTCCGCCGCGATCTCCACCATCAAAAACCCGATGACCGACGGCACTGCAATCACAACGCCAAAGCCCGCCGCCGTGGCAACCGCACGGTGAATGGGTACGTTCATCAGGCTCATGAGCGGCACGCCAAAAGACCCGCCGCCAATGCCCATCAGGACCGAGCCAAACCCCATCAGGGGCGATAAGGCGGCCGTGCCTGCGCGCCCCGGCATCGTATCGCGTAGGCGCCAGTCAGCCCGCCCCAAGAGCATGTAAAGCCCGATGATCATCGCCAAAACGCCAAAAATGCCCTGCAACGTGGTCGAACGGAGCGCGGCCGCGACAAGCACGCCTAGAACCGCGCCAATCGCAATCCCTGGCGCCCACCCGCGCAGGATGTCCCAGTCCACCGCGCCCTTTTTGTTGTGGCTCATCACCGATCTCAACGAGGTCACGATGATCGTCGCCAGCGACGTGGCCAAACACATCTGCATCAGCTGCGGCCCATCATAGCCAAGCGTCTGAAAAGCATAGAAGAACGCCGGCACCAAGACGATGCCGCCACCCACGCCCAAAAGCCCTGCCAAAACCCCGGCAAACGCACCGATGACCAAGAGCAGCGCGCTCATCTGTATCAAAAGACCAATGTCGCCCATCTTCTTCCCACGACCGTTTGTCGCGCAGACCTAGCTTGCTTGACGCGTTTGCGCCAGTGGGTCGATAAATGCCAGCGCCTCGCGCACCAGATCGGGTCCCGCGCCAGGCCGCGTCGCACCTTCCGAGAGATGCCGCCGCCACGCGCGCGCCCCCGGTCGCCCTGCAAAAAGCCCCAGCATATGCCGAGTGATCTGATGCAGCTTGCCGCCGCCGGTCAGGTGCGCCTCGATGTATGGTAACATGGCGTGAACCGCGTCTATCGGGTCGCTGTCCGTCTCACGGCCAAAGATGCGCCGATCTGCTTGGCATAGAATATCTGCAGGCTGGTGATAGGCGGCCCGGCCAATCATGACCCCGTCCAGGCCGCCCTCCAGAAACGCCTCTGCCGCATCCAGCGAAGCTATGCCACCATTGATCGAGATATGGAGGTTCGGAAAAAGGCCCTTCATCCGCAGCACCAGATCGTAATCCAACGGCGGGATATCTCGATTTTCCTTCGGGCTGAGCCCCTGCAGCCAAGCCTTGCGCGCGTGGATCGTCACCCGCGCGCACCCGGCGGCGACGATCCGAGCCAGAAACTCTGGCAGCAGGGCCTCGGGATCTTGGTCATCAACGCCGATGCGGCACTTCACGGTCACATCCACATCCACCGCCGCGCGCATGGCCGCCACACAGTCGGCGACGAGGCCAGGCTTCTCCATCAACACCGCGCCAAAAGCACCCGACTGCACACGGTCCGACGGGCAACCGACGTTGAGGTTGACCTCGACATACCCAGCATCCTGCCCCAACCGCGCCGCCTGCGCCAATTCCGCCGGATCCGAGCCGCCAAGTTGCAACGCCACCGGATGCTCGGCCGCACTATGATCCAACAAATGCACCGCCCCGCCCCGCACCAAGGCCGCCGCCGTCACCATTTCGGTGTAAAGCAACGCCTCACGGCTCAAAAGCCTGTGCAAATACCGACAATGGCGATCCGTCCAATCCATCATCGGGGCAACACTAAGGCGGGCGTGGGTTTCGAGGGGTACGGCCATGGCTTGCCCTAGCAGGACCGCTCAACCGCGTCGAGACCACCTGCGTTGGTCGCGGCTGTCCCGGTCAAACTTTACATAGTTCACGCCGCACATTGTTCATTCATCCACTGTCGCGTAAGTCTCTAGGTCGAAAAACTGACGATCAAACGCAGAAGCTCAATTTGACTGTTCACTCCGACCTTTTCATAGACCCGCCTGAGATGTGTGCGTGCGGTGTTCTTGGTAACCCCTAACTCCTCTGCTGCGTCAGACAGGTCCATTCCTTTGGTGATCATTCTGACCACATCGGTTTGTGCCTTAGAGAGGCCAAAAACCGTCTGAACGACGTCAGTTTGTGCCGAGAGGTCACCGCTTTGTCCGAACAAAATGTAAACCCGCGCATCTGCGACTTTGACCCAGCAAAGCATTGCGCCGCCGTCGTCGTATTCACCAATGACGACAGGGTACTTAACCTCTCCACCACCCGCAGACTTTGCTCGATTGTAGTTTCCAAAAGCGGTCAGTTTATGGGCGCCTGAAATCGCCGCCAGCAACTCAGCGCTCCATGCGGCCCTGGAGGCACGGAGGTTACCGTTGCTGACAACAAAGCCTTTGAAAGTTTTCAGTTCCGCCTCAGCGGCAGTGTTAATCCAAAGCACGCGCCCCTCTACGGAGACCTCAAGCGCCGGTTCCTCTATGTCGCGAAGCGGCTCTGCCCAGCAGCCGTCAAAGAGGATCTGCCATACCCCCTCCTTGTATTCCAGGAGACGGAAATTGTGCGAATGACTTGGAGTTGCATGTGGATTTGACGCGCGCGCAACGATCTCTTCGTAGGTCGCCCACGCGAGGTTGTCGCTGACGTGTATATGAAGTTTGTCGAACCGGACGTCCGCCTCGACTGGATCAGGTTCAGCGTCCATTGCGTCAAACACATTTCGGCGAAAATCATCGAATGACCGCGCGATCTGCATCGTTCCGCATTCCATGATGCTCTGGAAGCGCGCATCATCGGCCCAACACGTCAGCCAAGTGTCCTTGTCGCGCGCGAGGTAGCTTGCAATGTCCGTTTCAAGAACGCGCCGGATCGCTGTGCGCGGATCGACGATCACGGTTTCAGACATTCTAAGTCCTCGATGTTTCTTTAGCTGTAGGTATGTCAAAAATCCGCGACCGCAAATCGCGAACACCCCGCAAGGCCCGTGCCAGTTTGATGAAGTCACAGACCCTCGCGACCCGTGCCGCAACTCTGCCGGGTTCCGGACCGGCGAAAAACTCGAAATACGCGTCTTGATCTGCCGTTGCGCGACCCGCGAAGTCGCCATGTGTCTTTGCGTTGCGTGCGATATGTGCCCAGTTTTCCATTTAAACGCTCCAAGATTTTGATACTTGGACATCGCTACCAGTGAATGGATCGGGGCCTTGTCACCCGCGCGGACGACATCAGCTGCGAAATCAGATCACAACCGCATGTTTCGCGCCCAAAAACGACATGTGAGTAGCACTCATCTTAGGTGCCCCGAAAGGGCGGGCGTCCATTTGCGAGGTGTCTGCAACAGGTCCGCAAGAGCCGGAGGCCGCATGACGATTGAAAATGGCCATCTCGCCGCAACATACGCAGTGCGCCCAACGTTGCAGCGTCCTTTGTCAAGGCCCGATGGCGGCAACGTCGTTGACTCGCGTCTGTTTGGTGCCGTATCGCTGCCGACATGGTGAAATTGTTCTTCGCATCGCTGGACTATTATCCTCAGCTTTCATAGCTGCGGGACTTTTATCACTGGTTTTCCGCTGCGCCTGACAGCGGTCACCACATGATCGACCTTCTGCCGGGCGGCAAATTCAAAGGTCGATACATGGACAACAATCGCAGCCGTCACGTCACGTCGCTCGGGATCATCGGGTTTGGCGCGTTCGGACAACTTGCCGCCCGTCATCTTGGCAGGCATTTCGAAGTTACCGCCTATGATCCATCGCCGGATGTCGCCACCATCGCACAGCACCTCAGAGTGCGACTTTCCTCATTACACGCTGTTTGCCAGGCGGATGTGGTCCTCATCGCGGCGCCTGTACCCGCATTCGAACAAGTCGTCGGCGCGATTGCGGCGTCGTGCAGACCTGGCGCGCTGGTCGTCGATGTTGGTTCAGTCAAAGTTGTTCCCGCAGAAATTATGCGACGGTTGCTTCCAAAACATGTGGATATTGTCGCCACCCATCCGTTGTTCGGTCCTCAGAGTGCGGCGACGAGCCTAACGGGTTTGAAAATTGCAATCTGTCCTATCCAAGGAAAGCGACATAGAAGATTGGCTGCATTTCTGCGCAAGGCCCTTGGCTTGACCGTTATTATCACGACACCAGACGCACACGACCAAGACGTCGCGATCGTTCAAGGGCTCACACACCTGCTTGCCAAAGTGCTGTTCAAAATGGGGCCCCTGCCGACGCGTATGACAACGAAGAGCTTTGATCTGCTGTGCGAGGCGATTTCAATGGTTCGGCATGATGCGCCAGAAGTGTTCGAAGCGATCGAACGGTCCAATCCCTACGCTGCCTCCGTACGACGACAGTTCTTTGATTTGGCCGCACGTTTGAATGTTGAGCTAGAGACAGATGTTAAGTCACCGTCGAACAAGAAAGGCCAGAACCGGGGCATGTCCCGCCGCCGCTGACGAGACGCAGACGGATCAGTGCCACGCGCGACCGAACATGCTCCGAAAGCATTCTTTGTCAGCACCGTGAGGGAGGTCTTTCAGGGTCCTTGCGCGCGAATACGCGTGTCGCGCGGATGTTCGTGGAACGCTTTTCGATAGTCGGCAGCGAAACGGCCAAGGTGGGAAAACCCTTGGGCGCGTGCAGCCTGGGCGACAGTGATGTCATTTGCCTGCAGAAGCGCTTGGCGCACATTCTGAAGCCGGACGCGTTTGATGTAGGCGACTGGCGCCTCCCCGACGTAGTCTCGAAAATGCGATGTGAGAGTTCGTCCCGGTACATCTGCGACCCGCGCGAGCACATCAAGGCTCGGGTTCGTATTCGCATAGGCATGGATATAATCAACGGCGCGCTTGATGTCGCGGGGGGCCGCCGAGCGAGGCAATCGCCGAACAAAGCCGCGATAGGTGTGACGGCGATGCAGCAGAAGCGCTTCGATGATGTTTTCCAACAAATGCTGCGCCTCGCCCGGATCAGCAAGGCTCAGAACCTCTGAAGGCTGTGCATTGGACAAGGCCCAGAGGCGCGATGATACCAACGCATCCGCGACAGTTGGCCGGCCCAACTCCGCAGTAAACCGAAGGGATGCATCCAAAGTTTCGCCGATGTAGCTTTCTATGAAACGGTTGACTTGAACGCCATCGAGACGAATTCCTAGCATTTGGCTTTTGCCCACGAGCTCCATCGGGTCGTCGTCACCCGGCGACGCGGGGCGGCAGGTCTGCGCGCCTATATTTCCGCCATCAAAAAAGTGCGCCGAGATCCAATAGTGCGGGTTCTCAGACAAGGCGTTGAGCGTGACGTCATGCGAATAGCTGTATCCGTAAAGCCCAAGCGCCGCGCTTTCAAAAACATTGGCGCGGGTCGTCATCATTTCGGTCCGATGCACGCGCTGACGCAACGAGAGCCCAAGCTGAAAGTCTGTATGAATTGCTTCGGCGGTTGCGAAATCTTCGGAATAGAAGAACGGGAAAGACTGAAACATGTGTCGACGATAACGGCCAAATCTTGTGGCGCGATACCTTTTGCACCGCTTTCTTGCCAAAAGCGGATATTTGCCACCCGATACCGTCTTGCCGGACCTGCCGCGTACTCGCACCATAGCACCAGTTAACCATGCCTGGCTTTGGCCGGGCGGCGTGCTTGGAGATTTAAGAGATGAATTTTTCTACCACAGCTAAAGTCACCCTTGCCGTTCTACTATTGTCCCCGGCAGTCGGAAGTGCCGCAACGGTCACGCAGCCGTCGATTACACTTACGCAATCAACGGCGACTGTCTTTCTGTCGTCAAACGCGGCAGCGCCCACAGATGAAGAACGTGACACAGATGCAAACGTCGCGACAGCATCGCGCGCAGATCTTGGTGGCTTTGCCAGCGGTGATATAGCGGCAGGCGAATTGAAACTCTCCACATCGACCAATGGTCTGAGAAACAACAGCTTTGCCCCGCTGAACATCGACGGTCTGGCGGATGTTCAACTTGAGTATGTGTTTAAGAATACCGGATCGGGGTCATTCTTTATCCAACCCGGTGACTTGCGCTACTCGATCGATGCGACTTTTCTACGCGCCTACATTGACCCAGACTTCGTGGGCATCGGGACGCAGTCGTTTTCAACTGGCCTGCTTGGCACACTGTCCTTGGCAGGAGCGAGCAGCGGGAATGGCAGCGTGAATGTGCTCGCGGCAGGGAATGCAAGTGAAGTCACCATTGATGCGAAGCCAAATATTACGCCACCTGTGCCGGACACATCGCTTTTCAATGTCATTACCACGGTGTCGCAGGCGGATGGTGACGGTGTTGTGGCCGTGCTGCAAAACAAGGACGCGATTGAGATTCAAGAAGACAAGATACTGAGGGTCACTGCATTCCTTCGCGGGACAGCGCTTATGCAGTTCGGTCCGAACTCCACCTGCGCGGGCACCGGCAGTCCCTTTTGCGCGATTGCGGACGCGAACTTGGACGATGTCGGCGCATCTGTCTTTTCGCTCAATACCGGGCGGCTTGGCCTGACAGTGCCCGAAGGCACAGTGATCAATGGGTTCAGCACCACGCCAACCTGGATCACGACAGCCGGCGCAGACCCTTCCGTCGTGCCCCTGCCGGCGGGTCCGGTCCTCCTGCTGACAGCCATAGGGGGATTGGGTCTGTTACGCGCGCGCAAGATGCGTCGCTAGGGCATCGGGCTGCCAATGGCGGTTTGATCTCCACCCTTCAGGTTCAAAATCGCGCGGGCCTCTGCTGGCGTGGCAACCTCATTGCCTTGCAGGGCGAGGATGTCCCGCATCTTTTCGACCTGCTGCGCGTTTGACGTGGCCAATTCGCCGCGTGCGATGAACAGTGAGTCTTCGAGACCCACGCGCACATGCCCGCCCATCTGCGCCGCGACGGCTGCGAGTTTCATCTGTTGCGACCCAGCCGCAAGCACAGACCACTGATACCGGTCGCCAAAGAGCTTGTCGGCGGTTTTCTTTAGGTGAATCAGATTGTCGATATCGGCGCCGATCCCACCCAAGACGCCCATCACGAATTGGATGAAAATGGGCGCTTCGAAGTATCCCTGATCGACACAAAACTTCAGGTTATAAAGATGCCCCACGTCGTAGCACTCGTGCTCGAACTTGATGCGCGGGTCGATGCCCCGGATCAGGGTCGAGATCTCGCGCATGTCAGTGAACGTGTTGCGAAAGATATTGCCTTCGGTGGAGCGCAGGAACGGCTCTTCCCAATCTTCTTTCCAGGTCGGGTAGCGGTCGGCCAGCATGTGCAGCGCAAAGTTGATCGACCCCATGTTGAACGAGCACATCTCAGGTCTGTAGTGAGTTGCGGCGCGCAAGCGTTCCTCGACTGTCATGGTGGGCGTCCCGCCCGTGGTCAGATTCAAAACGGCATCAGTCTGCGCGTGAAGAGCCGGCAGATAGGCTTCAAAATCCGCAACACTGCCAGAGGGGGCCCCGGTGTCGGGCTTGCGCGCGTGCAGATGCAGAATGGCCGCCCCTGCTTGAGCAGCCGCAAGGGCCTGATCGCCGATGTCTTTGGGCGTCACTGGCAAAGCGCTCGACATGGTGGGCGTGTGAATGCCCCCTGTGATCGCACATGTGATGATGGTTTTTGTCATGACGCGTCCCCTAACCTGCAGCCTCTAGCGCGATGGCAATTCCCTGACCGACGCCGATACACATTGTGGCAAGCGCCATCTCGCCGGGTTTGAGATCCAACGCGGCAGAGCCAGTGATCCGCGCGCCCGACATGCCCAAAGGGTGGCCCAGCGAGATCGCGCCGCCATTGGGGTTCACACGCGCGTCGTCGTCCGGCACGCCCAGATCCCGCAACGTGGCCAGACCTTGCGCCGCAAAGGCCTCGTTCAACTCGATGACGCTGAAATCGTCTATGCCCAAGCCCAAGCGCGCCATCAGCTTCTTGGACGCGGGCGCCGGACCAATCCCCATGATGCGTGGTGCGACACCGGCTGTCGCGCCGCCCAGAACCCGCGCCAGGGGCGTCAGCCCATGGGCCTTGATCGCCGCCTCCGAGGCCAAGATCAGCGCCGCTGCCCCGTCATTGACGCCAGAGCTGTTGCCCGCCGTCACGGTGCCGTCAGCCCGGACGAAGGGTTTCAGCCGCGCAAGGTCCTCGGCGGTGGTCTGCGGCCTTGGGTGCTCGTCCTGCGCGACCACACGCGGATCGCCTTTGCGCTGCGGGATCGTCACGGGCGTAATCTCCCGCGCGAGGCGGCCGCTGGCCTGGGCCGCACCCGCACGCGCTTGGCTGCGGTGGGCGAAGGCGTCCTGATCTGCGCGGGCGATATCGAAGTCCTCCGCCACGTTTTCCGCCGTTTCCGGCATGGAGTCGACGCCATACTGCGCCTTCAGCACCGGATTGATGAAGCGCCAACCGATGGTAGTGTCAAAAACCTCCGCCGCGCGGCTGAAGGCGCTGGTCGCCTTGGGCATCACGAAGGGTGCGCGGCTCATGCTTTCGACGCCGCCAGCAATCATCAGATCCGCCTCGCCCGCCTTGATCGCCCGCGCCGCCGTGATCACCGCGTCCATGCCCGAGCCACACAGCCGGTTCATCGTCGTACCTGGTACCGTCTCGGGATAGCCCGCCAGCAGAAGCGACATGCGTGCAACGTTGCGATTGTCTTCGCCCGCTTGATTGGCGCAGCCAAAGATCACCTCTTCGACCGCTGCCAGATCCAATCCGGAATTACGCGCAGCCAGCGCCCGAAGCGGCACCGCCCCCAGATCATCGGTCCGCACCTGCGCCAGCGCACCGCCATACCGACCGATTGGGGTCCGAATATAGTCGCAAACAAAGACATCGGTCATGGGTCGGGTCCTTCTGTCAGGCGACCTGCGCGCCGGGCGGGATCGTCGGCGGCGCTGCGTTTAACTGATCTTTGGCAAAGCCCGCGGCGGTCTTGTACTGGGCCATGAACTCCGCCCGCTCGTGGGCCGGGATCACTTCGTTGATGTCGTCAAAAACGCCACCGCAACGATCATCGATAAGGCTCAAAAGCCCAAAAGGGCCGGACCCGCGATTGCGCAGCACCAGCGCAGAAATCGGCCCGCACAGTGCCGCGTCGTAGGCGCGCAGCGCGTCCGGCGTCACACCATGCGCCACGAACATGGCGCCGATGGTGCGGGCGTCCACAATCGCCTGGCTCGCACCGTTTGACCCTGTGGGATACATCGCGTGGGCGGCATCGCCCATCAGCGCCACACGGCCGTCGACCCAGGTCGCGACGGGATCGCGGTCAATCATCGGGTTCACATAGGCGCAATCGGCCGCGCGCAGCATGGCCGGAACATCCAGCCAGTCATAGCGAAACGCCTCAAAGTGATGGATGAAATCCTCAACCTGCGCGGGCCGGAACCACCCCTCTTGCGCCCAGTCACCGGCATCATCCAACGTGATCTCGGCGATCCAATTGACCAAGGCCGTGCCGTCATCATCGGCCTGCGATATCGGATAGATGACCATACGTTGGCGATGCGTGCCCAGACCAACGAAGGACGACGCCGTGCGCAGAGGCCTCGCCCGAACCGTGCCACGCCACATCAGAACACCGCCCCAATGGATCGGCGATTGACCGGGATGCATCTGCGCGCGTAACGCGGAATGAATGCCATCTGCGCCTATCAGAAGAGTGCCGGAGACCGTCTCGGTCGTGCCATCGGCGAAAGCGACCTCTGCCGCAACGCTTTGCGCGCCCTGGCGGTATCCAGTGATCTTGGCCCCAAGCTTGATCCCATCCGCGCCGCACCGTGCAATCAGCGCCTCATAGAGCGCCACGTGAAACGCGCCGCGATGCGCCGCGTATTGCGGCCAGTGATAGCCTGCCGCCCGACCACGCGGCTCTGCGTAAATCTCTTGTCCGTTAAGCCCAACCAGTGCCCATTCCTGCGCTTCTATACCGACACGGTCCATAACTTCTGGACCCAGCCCCAGATCAAAAAGCTCACGGATGGCATTGGGCTGCAAGTTGATCCCGACGCCGAGCGGCTTCACCTCGCGCGCGGCTTCGAACACTGTGGCGCGCACGCCAATCTGGTGCAGCGTCAGCGCCAGGGTCAGCCCGGCGATGCCGCCGCCCGCGATCAAGACATGTGGCTCTGCCATCGCGCGCCTCCCTGACACCGCATGGGACCTTACTGTGTCCGCAAGGCTATGATGCAGTCAATGCCTCGACGATCGGAGCAAAATCCGCGGCTTTCAAACTGGCACCGCCGACAAGTGCGCCATCCACGTTCTCCGCTTGAAAAATTGAAGCGGCGTTGCCCGCCTTGACCGAACCACCGTAAAGCAAGCGGAACGCCGCGCCAGCCGCGCCGAACCGGTCGTTCAGCTTGCCACGCAAAAAATCATGGACCTCGACGATATCCTCGAAACTGGCCACTTTGCCAGTTCCAATGGCCCAAATCGGTTCGTAGGCGATCACCGTATTGTCCGGCGTAGCGGTATCGGGAAGCGATCCAGCCAACTGCGTCGCCAGCACGTCCAATGTGCTGCCTGCCGCGCGTTCGGCTTCGCTTTCGCCGATACAGACAATGGCCGTGAGACCCGCCGCGACCGCCGCGAGAACTTTGGCGCAGACTGCGGCGTCCGTTTCGTGGTGCTCCGCCCGGCGCTCCGAATGGCCAACGATAACATAACGCGCACCAGTCTCTGCGATCATATCGGCGGCAATGTCGCCTGTATGCGCCCCAGAGGCCATAGCATGGCAGTCTTGCGCGCCGATAGAGATGGCTGGCGCCGCGGCCTCAACCGCGCGAAGGAGCAAAGGCGAAGGTGGGCAGATCACAACATCTGTTCCGGGATCTGGCGTGATTGAGGTGGCCAAACTGTCCAACTCGGACAGGCTGGCGGCCAGTCCGTTCATTTTCCAGTTTCCTGCCGCTAGCTTTTTTCGCACGGACCAAACCCTCCCTCAGCCAAGTAGCGATGTGCTAACATCCGGCGAAAGCCCGGGCAATGCTCGGTGCAGCGGCAATCTGAGAGGTGATCCCCGGCAGGCACGGTATGGGGACGAGGCCTGCCGGGGTCTTTTGAAGGGCGCGGCGTAGGTGAGGGGAGCGCGCCGGGCCCTTACGGTCGGTTATGGGATGGGACGGCGTGCGGGGTGGCGGCCGTCCTCTGGGCGCGCCGACCGCGTTCGCCCAAGAGATAAACACTTAAATTCAATAGCACTTTACCAAACAGCTCTGTGGAACGTTGTCGGACGTACACATCCTCTAAACTGAGGACTGTCCGAATTTTTGAGCAGCTAGGGTCCGCGTTTAAATCGGAATGTTTATGCGTTTATGGATAGACCGAGTCGCCGCGCTTCGCCTGTGACACAGATCACGGGATGTTAATTCTTGTTAACTCATGCCGTTTTTTGGGGAGTGGTCACATCTTACACCGTTTCGGGTTTATAGAGCGGCGAGCACCGATCGCGCCCAATCGCAAGCGGTCTCAGGATCTTCGAGAACATCTTCTGGAACGCGCCAATACGGCATGGCCGTAGGCTTCTCTGCGCCATCGCGTTGATACGTCCAACGCGCCCAGCCCGCAGCCTCGAACCGGTCCGGCATCGCGCCCGCCCCTTTTAGATGCAGCGCTCCGTCACTCATCAAGATCGCGAAAATAGTGCCATCACTGTAAAACCCGACGCCACCAAACATCTTGCGCGTGGTCACAGGCCCAAGATCTGCCAAAAGCTCCAATGCAAAGGCGATCTGATCGTCAGAGACGGCCACTAAGCTTTGCCGTGCTCGGCCTGCAACTCTTCTACGCTTTTGAAGTTGATGGATTCCCCGCATCCGCAGGCATCCGCCACATTGGGGTTCCGGAACTTGAAGCTCGATTCCAAAAGCGATGTCTCGTAGTCGATTTCCGTGCCAAACAGGAACATCTGCGCCATCGGCGCGATCAAGACGCGCGCGCCATCTTGTTCGACCACTTCGTCATGGTCGCCCACCTCGTCCACATAGTCGAGCGTGTACTCCATACCTGCGCACCCGCCCTTTTTCACGCCGATCCGCAGTGCCTGGTGACCGCCAGTCTCCATCAACTTGGCGATTTGGGCTGCGGCCTTATCGGTCAGAGAAACGGCTTGCTTTCCGGGAATAGCGAACATGTGTGACTACCTTCATCCAACAGAGGTAAAATAGGCGCGATTGCTGCCCCACTCAAGGGTCCACGTAAATGAGGCCGTCCCGGGGACAGGGACGGCCTCTTGACCGGCTTTGAAGGCATCCCAGGGGTGGGCAGGCGCGAAGGTCAAAGCTCGGAAAACTGAAGTACTACAAACGCCGCGTTCCCGACGGGATCGTACTCAGCACAAAAAGGGATAAACGCGTGACCAAGGCCACGAATCCTCGCTACTGACGGCGCCAATAAACGTTAATCTAAGTGACAGGAGAGCGACGGCAAAGTAACAGATTGGTTGCTTTTCTGTGACGCGCCCGTGATCTACATGAAACCCAATTCAAGCCGGGCTTCATCCGACATCATGTCCATGCCCCAAGGCGGCTCCCAGACCAGTTCCACCGAGACTTGCTTCACCCCGGGCAAAGGCTCCACCGCGTCGGCGACCCATCCGGGCATTTCGCCCGCAACCGGACAGCCCGGCGCCGTGAGCGACATAATGATACTTACTTCATTTTGGTCATTAATATCAATGGTGTATATCAGGCCAAGCTCGAAAATGTTCACAGGTATTTCTGGGTCGTACACACTTCGGCACGCGTCTGCCACGGCATCGTATAACGGGTGATCCGTACTAGAGGGTGCAATCAACGCAGTGCCTTCGATCTGTTCGCCGGTTGTGTCCATGGTGACCTCTGACCTAATTCCCGACGTTTCATATAGGAATTTCGAGCCTGGGCGTCCATAGGGCGAGGCAAAGTAGAAGGATCCTGATGAAATAGAGGCGCATATTGCAAGGCAATGCGTTATCGCGCGTTAACTATTTCACGTCTCGTCGCGACGGCTAGAGATCCAGAAAAACTGTCTCCCGATCGCCTTGTAGATGAATGTCGAATTGATAGGTACCCGGTCCGGTGTTTTTGGCCAAAAGCGTCTCCACGCGGTGCCGGTGTTCGATCCGTGCCAACACAGGGTCTGCGCTGTTGTCCTCGTCGTCAAAGTAGATGCGGGTGTGCAGACCGATGTTAATCCCGCGCGCCACAACCCAAATCGATAGATGCGGCGCCATTGTGCTGCCGGATCGATCCACGACTGAGCCCGGTTTGATGGTTCGAAGCGTGTATGCGCCGCTGTCTTTATCCGCCGCGAACCGACAGAAACCACTCACATTGGGGTCGGCTCCGGACTGGCCCGGGTAAACCCCTGAGGCGTCGGCTTGCCAACTTTCCATCATTGCGTCCCGCACCGCCCAACCTGTTCCGTCGAACACGGATCCTGTGATCGTGATCACCTCGCCGAGCGCGCCATCCGAAATGGCCGACAGTCCGAGGTCTTGTGGATATACGCCACTGACACCTGCAAATGTCGGAATGCACCCGATATGCACGTAAGGCCCAGCGGTCTGGCTGGGTGTTTCCGTCAACACATCAAGATGTTGTACCATGCTTCACAGCCCCTCTGGTTTGTTTTCAAACACTGTCTGCCGCCGCCCTCGCAACACGATGTCAAATCTGTATGCCAGATAGTCCATCCCGCGCGAATTCTGCATGTCGAGCGCGGCAACCAATCTGTCCAACTGCCCCCTGTCCTGGATCGTCGCTGCGATTGGGCACAGATCAATCAAAGGGTCGCCTTCGAAATAGGCTTGCGTGATCAACCGTTGCCCAAACGCATGTCCAAATATGGAAAAATGTATGTGCATGGGACGCCAGTCATTTGCGCGATTGGGCCAGGGATACGCGCCGGGCCGAATAGTCATGAATTCGTAGTAGCCGTCAGTATCTGTCATGGTCCGGCCACACCCCCCAAAGTTCGGGTCCAAAGGGGCAAAATATGTGTCTTTCACATGGCGGTAACGCCCACCCGCGTTCGCCTGCCAAATCTCTACCAGCGCATCGGGCACCGCGCGGCCCGTTTCATCCATCACCCGGCCATGCATTCGGACCCGCTCGCCCACCGCAGGCGCGGTCCCTTGGCTGAAGTTGAGGATAAGATTGTTGTCGAGCGGTCTAATGAGTCCGTGGCCAAACCGGGGACCTGTCTCTTCGCTCGTAGTTGATTCCATTGATAAAAGTGGAAGAGTGGGAGATCGGCTCACGGACGTTTTGTAGTCCGCCCAGTAGGGGCGCGGATGTTTCTCTCGTCGACGCGGCATCAATGGTGCACTATCCGTCATGGCGCTGTTCCATCTCGGCATAGGTTGCTTTTGCCAGCTTTATGGCGTGATTGGCCCGTGGGACGCCTGCATAGATGGCCACATGTTGGAAAGCTTCAATAACATCGCTTTGGCTTGCGCCCGTGCGCGCCGTTGCCCGAATATGCATCGGGATCTCCTCAAAGTTTCCAGTCGCGGCCAAAAGGGCAAGGGTCAGCATCGATCGCTCGCGCGCGCTTATCGCATCGGATGCCCAAACCGTCCCCCAGGCGCTTTCGGTAATCAGTGACTGGAACGGTGTGTCAAACTCTGTTTTGGCAGCTTCCGCGCGCTCAACATGCGCGTCGCCCAGAACAGCACGCCGCACGCGCATACCTTCTTCAAGTTTGTCAGACACTGCGCTGCGCCTCCCCTATGAAATACGCGCCCTCACCCTGACATGCGGCGCCTAAAACGGCAAACCGATGTAGTTTTCCGCCAACTCACGGCGGGCCGTTTCGGAGTGCAATAAATGCTTCAGCGTGGCCTTGCGCATCTGCGCGGCAAAACTGTCTTCGCCCTCAAACTTGTGCAGCATGGTCGTCATTTGCCAGGAAAAGCGCATTGCCTTCCAAATGCGTTGCAATGCGCGGTCTGAATAGCCATCGATGCCTTTCGTGTCGCCCGTCTTCAACACGTCGATCAAAGCTTGGTGCAAATAGTAGATATCTGACACTGCAAGGTTCAAGCCCTTGGCCCCGGTCGGTGGCACGATGTGCGTAGCGTCCCCCGCCAAGAACAAGCGCCCCCAGCGCAAAGGTTCGCTGACGTAAGACCGCAGCGGCGCAATGGACTTTTCGATTGACGGCCCTGTTTCAAGCGCTTCGACGACTACGTTCGGCAAGCATTGGCTGAGCTTCTCCCAAAAGCGATCGTCACTCCAGGCCTCAACCGTGTCGCTTAGCGGGACTTGCACGTAGTACCGGCTCAGGGCTGCGTTGCGCATAGAGGCCAGCGCAAAGCCGTGGGACGAATTTGCATAGATCAATTCGTGATGCGCGGGCTTGGTTCGCGACAGAATTCCAAGCCAACCAAAGGGGTAGACGCGCTCGAAACTCTTGCGTTTTTCCTCTGGAATTGTATTGCGGCTGACCCCGTGAAACCCATCGCATCCCGCAATGTACGCGCAATCGATCCGCTGGCGTTGTCCTGCCTGCGTGAATGTAACGTAGGGTGCGGCACTGTCCGCACCTTCGATAACAACGTCTTGGACAGAGTGCAGGATTGGTGTGCCAAACGCATCCTGCGCGGCATATAGATCGGCCGTGACTTCCGTCTGACCGTACACCATCACATCTCTTCCGGTGAGCTCTTTGAAGTTGATCCGCACCATCAGATTGTCATCTGTCAGGTAGCACCCTTCATGCGGCATACCTTCTTGGTCCAATCGCGCGCCCACGCCCGCTTCGCGCAACACTGCGACTGTACCGGCCTCCAAAACACCCGCACGGATGCGTGACAAGACACGCGCGCGGCTCGCCCGTTCCAAGAGAACGGTGTCGATCCCAGCGCGGTTGAGAAGCTGCGAGAGCAGCAATCCCGATGGCCCTGCTCCGATAATCACGACTTGCGTTTTCATGTGGTCTCCGCTTCGACAGGCTCAGTGATAGATCACACCAATGCCCGCCGTAAACATTAAGGGGACGCAAACCGCCCATCACACCTCTTGCAGACGCCTTGCTTCGATGCGGGCCAACTCGATGAGATCGGTCACAAACTTTTGGTCACGATCGTCAGAGCGCACGGCCGCGTACAAACGGCGTGTGATCCCACGCGACGTCAGGGGACGCGTCACATAATCGGATGAATACTTCACCTCCCGCACAACCCAATCGGGCAGAACCGACACCCCCCGATTAGAGGCGACAAGCAGCAGGATCACTGCTGTCAGTTCAACTTGTCGGATCGCGGCAGGCTCCACTTTGGACGGGATCAGAAGCTGCGAAAAAACATCCAGCCTTTGTCGCTCCACTGGATAGGTGATCAGTGTTTGGCCCCGAAAATCCTGCGCGTCGACATAGGGCTGTGCCGCCAGTGGATGGGCGCTCGCAGCCACAAACACCGGTGCATAGTCGAAAAGCTCCACAAACTCGACACCTGGCAAGACTTCGGGATCCGAGGACACCACCAGATCCACCTCTTCCTTCAAAAGGGCAGGAAGCGCGTCAAAGGCGAGACCCGGGCGAATATCCACATCCACCTCACCCCAAGACTTCCGAAACTTCTCCAGCACAGGAAAAAGCCATTCAAAACAGGCGTGGCACTCAATCGCAATGTGCATTCGGCCCGCGCGCCCATCGCGCAGCGACGAGAACTCCGCCTGCATCGCCTCGACTTGCGGCAAGACCTGCTGCGCCAAACGCAACAGCCGGAACCCGGCAGCAGACAATTTTAACGGTTTGGAGCGGCGGACAAAAAGCTCGACCCCCGCCTGATCTTCAAGCCCCTTGATCTGATGGCTCAGCGCGGATTGCGTGATGTTCATGATCTCGGCGGCGCGCGCCAACCCGCCGGCCTCATGGATGGCCTTGATCGTGCGCAAATGGCGAAACTCTAGATGCAAATCCAACGCCCCTCATGTTCATCTTTAGAATTATGAAATTGTCTCATATCATACGCCGTGCGACAAGGACGCAGTGCAACAACTCCAGAGCGTCATGCCCCTTCCCACCCTGTCCTTCGAGATTTTCCCGCCAGCCACCCTGCCCGCATCGTTTCGGCTGTGGTCCAACCTGAACCGGTTGCAGGCCTACCGGCCCGACCACGTCTCAGTGACCTATGGCGCACAGGGAAGTGCCCAACATCGCACCTTGGAAACCGCGCAAGCGGTGCAGGATCAAACCGGCTTGCCCGTCGCGGCGCATTTGACAGCGGCGCGGGCGTCGCGGGCAGACGTCTTAGATCAAGCCGATCGCTTTGCTGCGGCAGGCGTCAACCAGATCGTGGCCTTGCGCGGTGACGGCGTGGATGGTGCGTTTGCGCCGCATGCCGACGGCTTTGCCTCGTCGCTCGAATTGGTCGAAGCGCTGGCACAACGGGATCAGTTCACGATCCGTGTGGGTGCCTATCCGGAAAGTCATCCGGATGCGGCCTCTAGCTCTCAGAACATTGACTACCTCAAGGCGAAGCTCGATGCGGGCGCGCATGAGGCGATCACTCAATTCTTTTTCGAGCCCGAGACGTTTTTGCGGTTTCGCGATGCCTGCACGCTTGCTGGGATCACGGCACCGATCCTTCCCGGCATTCTGCCGATCAGCAATTGGCAAAAAACCCGACGGTTCGCCGAACGGTGCGGCACGACCGTGCCAGCCTGGCTGGACCAGGCCTTTGCCACGGCCATCCGCGATGGCAGGGAGGATCTTCTGTCGCTGGCCGTCACGACCGAGCTATGCTCGGCGCTGATCGACGAAGGCGTCGACCACTTGCACATCTACACGCTGAACACGGCAGACCTGACCGAACGCCTTTGTGCGGCACTTGGCTATACGCCCGACGCACCGGTGCTGCGTAACGTGGCGTAAGGGTTGTCCACGAACCGGGCACGGCTAGCCTCCGACACAACGACGGAGGATGCCGATGTTTTTCCCAAAAGGGCCTGAGGACATGCCAAACCCGACGGAGTTGCTCTCCGTGTCGGGCCTTGAGTTTATGCGCGGCGTGCAAGAGGGGCGCTTTCCCGCAGCCCCCATTGCCGAGGGCTTAAGCTATACTTTGCACGTCGTCGAAGAGGGGCGCGTTGTCTTTCGGGGCGCACCCGAGTTCCGGCACAGCAACCCCATGGGCAGCGTGCATGGCGGCTGGTACGGCGTGCTTCTGGACAGTGCGATGGGCTGCGCCGTGATGACCAAATTGCCCAAAGGACAGGTTTATACGACGCTGGAATACAAGGTGAATATCATCCGCGCGATCAAGGTGGGCACCCTTGTGGACTGCGAAGGCGTCACCGACCATGTAGGGCGGTCGACGGGCGTGGCTCATGCGGACATCCGCGGGGTAGAGGACGGCAAGCTTTACGCCACCGCGACCACGACCTGCATTGTGATGACGCCCGGCACAGCGCCGTAGGGTGCGCCACCGCGCGCACCGCCCGTTACGGTTCGTGCGGGCGAAAGAGGTTTAGACCGGGAAACGTCCATGTGGGCGGCTCGGGCGCTTGGGCGACACTGGGATGCACCCGTTCGGACGGATCAAGGCCTGCTTGGCGGGGCCGCCGCGCGATCAACCACCGGCCAATCCCGCGATGCGTGCCCGACGTTGGCGCACTTGGGTCTCTGGGAAACCGATCTGCCCAGCCCTCTGGCAAAGGCAATCCGCAACCTTCCGCCTTCTCCAACATCCACACCAGCGGAATGTTGGACAGCGGACGCGCCGCCTCAAAGCCGCCCAATTGCCCACCAATATCGCCGTGGCTGCCGCGAAACCACATCTGCTCTAGATGGCCCATCCAATCGCCACGCGTGTCCCAGCGGACGGGCTCATAGGCGATACGCGTCTCATTGCGCGCCAATGCGTGAAACCCACGCTTTACCGACGGCCCCAGCTTGTGATTGTGAAACGCGTGTTTGGGCGTGCTCAGCCGCCAGATCAGCGGCAGGTTCAACCCCAGCGACTTCACCGTATCCCAAACGCCAATCATTTCGATCTCGACAGACGTGTGGCAATGCGCGCGCGCGAACGCCTGTGCGGCGGTACCGTCGGGCGTGCATTCGTAGTGCCGATAGGCATCGCGCACATTGCGCTGGGTCGCGGCGTCCGCACGCAAGAGGCCAAGACGGTCAATGATCCCCGCCAGACTGCGCACCGCGTAAGCGCCGCGCGAATATCCCAGCAAGAAGATCTGATCGCCCGGACGATAGCGCGACGCAAGATAGCCATAGGCGCGGCGGATCTGCCGATTGATCCCCCGTCCGGCAATCACATCGCCCAATTTGCGCCAATGCGACCACTGAATCCCAGCCTCATAATAGACAGAAACAGGCGGCCCCACCTCACGCAAAAGCTTGTAGGTCAGACCGGCATTGCCTTCCTGACCCGCCTCTAGCGAAGACATGGTGCCATCGATGATGATGACGTGAACCGTTTTGCCGCGCGCCCGGGGCTGGGTCTGCGCCTCGCCCCGTCCGAAAATGCCCTGCAGGTAGCGGGCAATGCGTCTATTCAGCGGCGATACGTTCATTCTCCAACATTTCCCAAACGCGCAGGGGCGTGAACGGCATATCCGCCTGGCGAACGCCGCGCGCCCAAAGCGCGTCTTGCACGGCATTGGCTGTGGCCGCCATCGACCCAACGGTGCCCGCCTCACCGCAGCCCTTCATGCCCATTGCATTGGCTGTCGACGGCACAGGTTCTGAGGTAAAGGACATCATGGGCACATCGTCGGCGCGTGGCATCGCATAGTCCATGAAAGTTGCCGTGAGCAATTGTCCATCTTCGTCATAAACAACATGCTCTGTCAGGGCCTGTCCGACCCCCTGCACGACCCCACCGTGCACTTGACCTTCGGCCAGCATCGGATTGATCAGATTACCAAAATCGTCAACGACCGTGTAACGGTCAAGCGACACAACACCGGTTGTAACATCGATCACGACCTCTGCGATATGGCACCCGTTTGGAAAGCTGCGCGCTTCCAATTTCGCGGTCTCTTCGTGCCGCATGAGGTCATCGCGCCCCTTTTCGCGCGCTATATCGGCCACTTCCAGCATCGTCGGCGTCAGGTTCGTACCCGGCACGCGGAAACGCTCGTCATCGAAGTCGATCTCGCTGGCGGGCACACCCGTCTCTTCACTCAGAAACGCGCTAAAGGCGTCTTTCATCGCGCCGCTTGTCGCCAGAATGGCATTGTTTTGCGTGGTGACCGACCGCGATCCCCCGGTGCCGCCGCCCTTGGCAATACGGTCACTGTCGCCTTGCACAAAGTGGATCTTGTCGAGCGGAATGCCGGTTTGATCACTCAAAAAGCGCGGGAACACGGTTTCGTGCCCTTGGCCGTTCGATTGTGTGCCGACATAGATCGTCACAGTTCCGTCCTCGTTGAAGTCCACAGCCGCCGTTTCGGAAGGGTCCCCCAAAATACTTTCGATATAGTAACACAACCCGACGCCGCGTAGTTGACCTTGCGCCTCAGACGCGGCGCGGCGTGCGGCGAATCCGGCAAGGTCCGCTTCGCGCTCGGCCGTGGCGAGCACTTTGTGAAAATCACCCACGTCATACGTCTCGCCCACGGGCGTGGCATAGGGGAATTTGTCCGGTGCGATGAAGTTGCGACGGCGCAATTCCAACGGGTCAAGCCCAAGTTCGCGCGCAGCACGATCCATCAACCGCTCTAGTACGTAAATCGCTTCGGGCCGTCCTGCCCCGCGATAGGCGTCGACGGGCGTGGTATTGGTGAAGTAGCCTTCGACATGCAGCCAGACGGTTTGGATGTCATAGGTGCCCGCCAGAACCCGGCTGAAAAGCTGGGTCTGGATCGGCTGCGCATATTGCGAGTTGTAAGCCCCCATGTTCGCGCGCGTTTTCACGCGGTAGGCGGTGATTTTGTGGTTTTCGTCGAACGCGAACTCCGCCAGCGAGGTCAGGTCGCGGCCCGCATTGTCGGTCAGCATCGCCTCCGTCCGCTCGGACATCCAACGCACCGGACGGTCCAACAGGCGCGTGGCATAGGCCACCACGAAATACTCCGGATACAGCATGCCTTTCATGCCAAATCCGCCGCCAATATCGGGGTTTGTCACCCGGATATCGTCCGCATCCATCGAAAACTTGGCGGCCAGGGCAGATTTCGCGCCCCAAACGCCTTGGCCCGTGAAGCTGAGGTGCAGACGCCCCGCTTCCATCGCCGCCCAACAGCCGCGTGGTTCCATCGAGTTGACGATGATCCGGTTGTCGCCGACATCAAGGCTGACGGTATGCGCCGCCTCCTCAAAGGCTCTGGCCGTCGCCGCCTCGTCGCCCATGCCCCAGTCAAAGGCCAAGTTGTCAGGCGCTTCGGCGTGCACGGTTTCCCCGCCGCGTGCGACATCCATCTTTGCGGGCAGATCATCGATCTCGACCTCGATCAACTCGCCCGCATCTTTCGCAGCCTCAGGCGTCTCTGCCAGGACCATCGCAATCGCTTCACCCACGTGACGCACCCGGCCCTTGGCCAGCATGGGACGCTCGGGGCCCGCACCCTGACTGCCGTCGCGATTTTTGACCGTCACAAAGTCCATCGAGGCAGTGATGCCGGCGGCTTCCAAATCAGACTGGCAGACAACCAAGACAACGCCCGGCGCGTCCTTGGCTGCCTCAACATCCAGCGAAGTGATCACGCCGTGCGCAAAGGGGGACCGCACAAAGTAGGCGTAGAGCGCGCCCGCAGGCACTGTGTCATCCACATACCGCCCTGCGCCGGTGAGCAGGCGAATATCCTCGGTACGGGTGACAGACTGACTTTTGCCGAACTTTTCCATGAGACAACGCTCCCTAAGATTTGGGCTGAGTTGAGCCGGACATTAGAGGCCAATTGCCTATTGTCCAGCGCTCCTGACGTCGCAGACTGTCGCGCGACCGACATCGCGTCGCAATTGGGCGAGATTGTCGAGCCCGCTCGGGCAGGCTGCAGATCGGAAACTGCAAGATAGGTGCCGCCATGACCGCCCCTCTGCCCCTCGAAAACGGAAAACTCAGCCCATCGCTCACAGATCAGTATTGGCGCGACGGGTTTTTGTTCCCAGTTGAGGCCCTCAGCCCCGAAGAGGCCGCGGACGCGCGTCAGGAATTTGAGACGATGGAGGCCGATTGGCTAGATGCCGGACTGCCCCTGCCCCTGTCGACCTACAAACGCATCAATGCGCATTTGGTTATGCCGCTGGTGGACCGGATCGCGCGGCATCCGCGCGTTCTGGATGTGGTCGAAGGTGTGCTTGGCCCTGATATCATGATGTTTTCGGGCGAGTTTTTCGTCAAAGAGCCGAAGACGCAGGCCAAAGTGTCCATGCACCAAGACCTCACCTATTGGGGGCTTGGCGCCATTGACGGGCTTGTGACGGTTTGGGTGCCGCTCTCACCCGCCACACGGGCGTCAGGCTGCATGGACTTTGTCGCGGGCTCACACAAGAACGCGATCCTGGAACACAAAGACACGTTTGCGGAAGACAATCTGTTGTCGCGCGGGCAAGAGGTGCAGGTTGACGTAACCGATGCGGATAAAACCGCGATTGAGTTGCAGCCTGGGCAGATTTCCTTGCACCACGGACTTACGATCCACGGCTCGGGCCCCAATACCTCTGACGACCGCCGCATCGCCTGCGTCATCCGCTATGTGCGTCCCGATATGGACCAGCACGGCGACCCCCAGCACGCTGTCTTGGTACGGGGCGAAGACCGTCATGGCCATTTCATACATGACCCAAGCCCCACGGGGTACTTTGAGCCCGAGGCACTGGCGCTGTACGACGCCTTGCGCAAAGAGCAGGCGCAAATCATGATGAAAGGCGCCCAGGGCAATACGGAGATGTACGCGTGATGGAACAGGTCAAGTTCACCCAAATGAAAGACGGCACGCGGGAGGAATACGAATTCCTGACCGAGCACGAGACGGAATATGCCTCGGGCACAGCCGACCGGCTGTTGAAGGCGCTGGTGGAGTTGGACGAAAGCCTGTCGGGCTATCAAGTGACGCGACTGGGCCATTCGGTTCAATCAGCCACCCGCGCCTGGCGCGATGGGGCCGATGTTGATTGGGTCGTCTCAGCACTGTTGCACGATATTGGCGATATCTACGCGCCATACAATCATGATGAATATGCCGCGGCTGTCCTCCGGCCGTTTGTACGCGAGCAATGCGCGTGGGTTGTCGAAGCCCATGGTGACTTTCAGATGATCTATTACGGGCATCACGTGGGCGGTGATCCTAACAAGCGGGATCGGCACAAGGACAGCCCATACTTTGACGATTGCGCGGCCTTTTGCGAGCGCTGGGACCAGGCGAGCTTCGATCCTGATTACGATGACCTGCCGTTGGAGTTCTTCGCGCCTATGGTGCGTGAAGTCTTTGCCCGAAAGCCCTACGCCCCCAACGTCATCCAAGCTGGAACGCGCCGGCCCTTAACAGATGACGCCATCGCGAGCACCCGCAGCTAACTGACTAGCTTGCACGCATCCAGTCGGATTGCGTCTCCAATTGCCCAAGAAGCAAGGGAAGATCGGCAAAAAGAGCCGGTTTTCCAATGAAGTAACCCTGTAGCCTGTCGCAACCTGCTGCGCGCAAAAGCTGCACGTGCTCTGCGCGCTCCACGCCTTCCGCCGTCACTCCAATGTCGAGGGCTTGCGCGATATCGACGATGGACTTGACCATGGTCCGTGAGCGACTGGCGTAGGCTATCGGCTCGATCAGACGTTGATCAATCTTTAATCGATCCGGCCCAACTTGCTCTAGCCCGATGATTGAGGCGTGTCCGCTTCCAAAATCGTCGATCTCAATTTTTATTCCGAGCGATTTTATCGCATCGATTTGAAGTGCGGCCTCTTCATGTTCATCCAAATAGACAGACTCAAGCAGTTCGAAGGCAACCTCGCCGGGATACTGTAGCGCCCGCTTGGCATCTTGAATTAACTCCGGCGACATGAGCCGCCGATGACTGACATTAAATGACAAAGCCGGGCAACGATCCGCCGAAAAAAGGCGCGGAATATCATTCAACGCGCGGGTCAGCATCATGGCGTCGATCCGCTCAACAACATTCAGATCCTCCGCAAGTGATAGGAAGTAGGCGGGGCTGAGAAGGCCCTTTTGCGGGTGATCCCACCGCGCCAAGGCTTCAAACCCAACGAGGTCCCCCGACAGTGCATCCACCTGTGGTTGATACATTGGAACGAATTCGCCTGCCTCAATGCCGCGCAAAATGTCATCTGAAACCTGCTTGATCCGCTCCATCTCGGCGCGATCTTCGCGCTTGAATCGGCAAAATCCATTGCGACCGCTGGATTTCGCCTTGTAGAGCGCAACATCACTGTCAATAAGCAAATCCTCGGGTGGGGAAATCTCGGTCGTTGCGATACCAACGCTGGCGCCAACCCGTACTTCGATACCGTCTAACTGAATCGGCTTGATTAGGTCGGAAATGACGGATCGTGCGAGAGCTTCGACTTCCCCTTCGTCATCCTCCGCAAACCGCAGAATGACAAATTCATCCCCACCCGTGCGCGCGATCACGTCACCGGGGGACGCGACCGCGGAAAGACGATCCGCTACAAAGCAGAGCAATGCATCACCGACCGAATGTCCCTGCGTATCGTTGACATGCTTGAACCGATCCAGATCGATATGAAACGCAACAATCCGCCCATCTTCGTTTGACACCAAGCGCTGCGTCATCTGTCGCAGCGCGTCTGACAGGAACCGTCGGTTTCCCAACCCAGTCAGATCATCGTGAAGGGCTTGGTGTTGCGATATTTCATGCGCCGCACGCAATTCGGCCGTGAGCTTTTTCAGGTGACTGCGGCTGTTTTCGAGTTCCGTGATATCTGTCGACAGGACCATCGTGTCGCCGTTGGCGCCGCGATGACTTGACGTACGCCATACCTTTCCATTGCCAAAACTGTCGATGAACTGCGCCGGTCCTTTGCGCAAACTGCCCATCACAGCGGCCACAGCTTCAGATTTCTGTTGTTCGGTCGCACCGCTATTGATGCGATAATTGTCTTCAACAAGCCGTCGGACGACATCTTCGAGCGTCACGTCGGGCGGTACTCTGCCAACGTCTCCGAACACTGTCTCACCGAAGCCGCGGTTGTACATCGCCAACCGCTCCTGATCATCCCAAATTGAAAACGACTCTGGCAACGCATTGATCGCTTCGATGAGGCGAGATTGAGTCGCTGCAATCTCGGCCAGCGCTTCATCACGCTCGTCAATCGCACGGTTGGCGCGCACTTCACGCTCTCGTAGTGCGCTCAGGTCATGAAAAATTGCCGAAAAATACCGGCCTGACGCAACTTGCGTAATGAAAACAGATATCCGCGCCCAAAAACGGCTGCCATCTTGTCGGAGACAGTAAGTCTCCGCTTGAAACTGGGTGCGCCCTTCCGCGATTTGCGGGTTTACCTGAGCCAGAAAGTTGTGCCGGTCCGCTGGGTCGTTCGTTACATGAACCCAGTCGCCCAGAATTTCCGAAAGATCGTAGTTAAAGAGATCCAGAAACGCATCGTTGACCCAAACAATCCGTGCTTCCTCATCTTCGGGTTTCCGGAATGCGACAAGAACCGCATCGCCGGTAAGCGATGCAAACGTCGACAGGAAGTCATCAAGTGAAAGGTCTTGCATTTGTGCGGGCTCCAGGCAGGTACGTTAGCGACCGCGCGTTAGAGAGAGTTTAAAGCTAGAATTGTAGACAATGTGCTTGCGCGAAGGCCCCTTTTCCTTGTGCCTCCAACCGGGTATGTGCCGGGCCGGATCACGCAGGCTGCACGCAAGGGGCATCACCATGGCACTGGGCAAATTCGACGCGACCGAGGCCGAACCGCGGCTGTATGCGATGTGGGAAAAAGCGGGATGCTTCAAAGCAGGGGCCAACGCCAAGCCCGAGGCGTCCGCCTATTGCATTATGATCCCGCCGCCCAATGTGACCGGAGCGCTTCATATCGGGCACGCGTTTAACAACACGCTGCAAGACATTTTAATCCGGTGGAAGCGGATGCAGGGGTTCGACGTCCTATGGCAACCGGGCACGGACCACGCCGGCATCGCCACGCAGATGGTGACCGAGCGCGACATGGCCGAGAACCAAGAGCCTTCGCGCGCCGAGATGGGCCGCGAGGCCTTTGAACGCCGCGTGTGGCAGCAGAAGATTAAGTCGCGCGGCAATATCATTGGTCAGTTGAAACGGCTTGGCGCCTCCTGCGATTGGTCGCGCGAAGCCTTTACCATGTCCGGTGCGCCGTCGGCCCCCGAAGGCGAAGAGGGAAACTTTCACGACGCGGTTATCAAAGTCTTTGTCGAGCTTTACAACAAGGGGCTCATCTATCGCGGCAAGCGCCTGGTGAACTGGGACCCGCATTTCGAGACGGCGATTTCCGATCTGGAAGTGGAGAATGTGGAGGTGCCCGGGCATATGTGGCACTTTAAGTACCCGTTGGCGGGCGGCGAGACGTATGAGTATTTGGAGAACAATGAAGACGGCGAAGTGATCTTTCGCGAAGAGCGGGATTACATTTCGATCGCGACGACGCGGCCCGAGACGATGCTGGGCGATGGGGCGGTGGCGGTGCATCCGGACGATCCGCGCTATGCACCCATTGTTGGAAAACTATGCGAAATTCCGGTTGGGCCGAAAGAGCATCGCCGTCTGATCCCGATTATCACGGATCCCTACCCTGATCCGAATTTTGGCTCGGGCGCGGTGAAGATCACCGGCGCGCATGACTTCAACGACTATGAAGTGGCCAAGCGCGGTGGCATTCCGATGTACCGGTTGATGGACACCAAAGGCGCGATGCGCGACGACGGTGCGTCTTATGCAGAAGCGGCAGAGCTTGCGCTGCAGGTGGCGCGGGGCGAGACGGTGTTGAGCGAGGCCGAGGCCGACGCGGTGAACCTGATCCCCGACGAGTTGCGCGGGTTGGACCGGTTTGAGGCGCGCAAGCAGGTGGTGGAGCAGATCACGCGCGAAGGTTTGGCGGTGATGACCGCGGCTGATGACGCGCGGTTGGGCGGCAAGCCTGGGGATGCGGACGCGGTTGTGCCCCTGGTTGAGGCCAAGCCGATCATGCAGCCGTTCGGCGACCGGTCGAAAGTTGTGATTGAGCCGATGCTGACGGACCAGTGGTTTGTGGATACGGCAAAGATCGTGGAGCCCGCGCTGCAGGCGGTGCGGTCAGATGCGACCAAGATCGTGCCGGAAAGCGGCGAGAAGACCTATTACCACTGGCTCGACAATATCGAGCCCTGGTGCATCTCGCGCCAGCTTTGGTGGGGGCATCAGATCCCGGTGTGGTTCGACGCCGACGGCAATCAGTATTGCGCGCCTACTGAGGCGGAAGCGCAGGCGCTTGCAGGCGATGCGCAGCTAACCCGCGACCCGGACGTTTTAGACACGTGGTTCTCCTCCGGCCTTTGGCCCATCGGGACACTGGGTTGGCCCGAAGCCAACGACGCCTATGACACATACTTCCCCACAAGCACGCTCATCACGGGTCAGGATATCCTGTTTTTCTGGGTTGCCCGCATGATGATGATGCAGCTTGCTGTTGTGGATAAGATCCCGTTCGACACAGTTTACTTGCATGGTCTCGTGCGCGACGCCAAGGGCAAGAAGATGTCCAAATCTGTGGGCAATGTCGTCGATCCTCTTGAGGTTATTGACGAATTTGGCGCCGACGCCTTGCGCTTCTCCTCGGCCGCGATGGCCGCGCTTGGCGGTGTGCTGAAGCTGGATATGGAGCGGATCAAAGGCTACCGCAATTTCGGCACCAAGCTTTGGAATGCGGCGAGCTATGGTGAGATGCGCGGCTGCTTTGACGTGGCTTATACACAGGATGTTCCACACGCAGAGCTTGCGCTAAACGCTTGGATTAAGGGCGAAGTTGGCCGAACCCGAGAGGCTGTGGATCGCGCATTGCAGGACTTCCGATTCAATGATGCGGCCTCTGCGCTGTATTCCTTCATCTGGAACACCTTCTGCGACTGGTATCTGGAATTCACCAAACCTGTCTTCGACGGGGAGGACGCTGCCGCGATTGAAGAAACGAAGGCGACCTATGCTTGGGTACTGGACCAATGTTTGATCCTCGCGCATCCGATCATGCCCTTTATCACCGAAGAACTGTGGCAGAAGAAGGCGCGGCCCAAACATCTGATCCATGCCGATTGGCCGACCTACACCGCAGCAGAGCTTGCCGATGACGCGGCGCATGCAGAGGTGAGCTGGGTTATTCGGATCATCGAAGAAACACGGTCTGCCCGTCAGCAGATGCACGTGCCTGCTGGTGCCTATGTTCCCATGGTGGTGACCGGGTTCCAACCCAAAGCAAAAGCCGCCTTCGCCGCCAACGAGGCGCTGATCAAGCGGCTGGCCCGTTTGGACAGCCTCAGCGAAGTGAACGCCTTCCCCAAAGGCACCGTCTCGCTGGGTCTTCCCGGCGGCAGCTTTGGCCTGCCACTTGCCGATGTCATTGATGTTGCCGAAGAAAAAGCGCGGCTGGAAAAAACAATCGGCAAGCTGGCCAAGGAAATTGGCGGGCTTCAGGGGCGTTTGAACAACCCAAAATTCGTCGAATCCGCCCCTGAGGACGTGGTTGAAGAGGCACGCAGCAATCTGAGCGCGCGTTTGGACGAAGAGGCGAAGCTGAAAGACGCCATCGCGCGCCTGGACGAGGTCGCCTAACGTCGCTTTCGCGCTGGACTGAACACAATCCGGGACTCATGGCCGGATTGTTTCAGAACTTTGTCAGCCAGCCCCAAAATCATCGCATTTGAGTCAAACTGTCAGCGCTTTTGAGCTGGATGGTTAACGCAACACACAAATTGGTGCGTTGTGCGCCGACCTCTGTTGCCGAGGGTCAACGTGTAAAGATACGAGGTTACTATGTCGAAGAAGCTCGCCGCTTTGACTCTGGCCGCTGCAGGGCTGTTGGTTACACCTGCTGCCGCATCCACAATTCTCTATTCGGGGTCGATTGACGAATCTGAAGGGTTCAACACGCCACTTGGCGGAGCGGATACAACCCTTTCCGATTTCAGCAACACCACCTCCGACCCCACTTTTGGGGTAAGCGGTGACACCACTGTGTTTGGCTACGTAGCAAACGACAGTGGAACATCCGCAACAGAAACCGACGGTTGGTCCATCGACTTTGGTTCGGAGATCTACTCTGGGTCTTTCTCATGGAGCCGCGTCGGCAGCGCTTTTGACGGCGAGTTGGTTGTCGGTCGTCGTGCCTTCGTACTGCCTGACTTCCTGTCCTCCGGTACAATTGATTTGGGCGACCTGACCGGCTTGGTCACCTTCTCGTTCAACCCTGTTGCAGGCGCAGTTTCCGGTCCAGAAGCCGCAACTTGGGAACTTAATTTGACCGCGCCCGTGGCGGCGGTGCCATTGCCAGCGGGGTCTGTGCTGCTTCTGACAGGCCTTGCAGGTGCTGCAGCCCTCCGCCGCAAACAAAAAGCGGCCTAAGCGCGCCAACCCTATCACAGTCAAATTGACCCGCGCGGGCCCCCTCCGCGCGGGTCAATTTTTTGCTAGACGCGATGTTGTCGGGGCGCGCATCATGACCTGCCGGTTGCCCTTTGGCCTGCAAGCCCCTAGCTATCCGGCATGCTTTTGAAAGGATGCCCCATGTTCCAACTGCCCGTTCCCGTTCGCGATGCAAATACCGCCGCCGGAGGGCGCGATTTGGGGGCGCTTCCAGAATGGAACTTAGACGACCTTTATACGGGTGACGACGCACCCGAACTGGCCCGCGACTTATCCTGGTTGGAAGAGGCCTGCGCAGGCTTTGCGGCGGACTATGAGGGCAAGCTAGGCACGCTTGATGCGGCGGGCCTTTTGGACTGCGTCCAGCGCAACGAAAAGATCAGCCAAGTCGCCGGGCGCATCATGTCCTTTGCCGGTCTGCGCTATTACCAGCAGACCACGGATGGCGGTCGGGCCAAGTTCATGTCCGACGCGCAGGAGAAAATCACGAATTACACCACGCCCTTGGTGTTCTTCACGTTGGAACTCAACCGGCTGGACGATGCGCATTTGGCGGGCCTGTTAGAGCAGTTGCCGGAGCTTGCGCGGTATAAGCCCGTCTTTGACCGCATCCGCGCGATGAAGCCTTACCAACTGTCGGACGAGATGGAGAAATTTCTGCACGACCTCGGCGTTGTCGGTGACGCGTGGGAGCGGCTCTTTGACGAGACGATTGCGGGCCTCAGCTTTACCGTAGACGGCGAAGAGATGGGGATCGAGGCGACGCTGAACCTGCTGACCGAGCAGGACCGCGCCAAGCGCCAAGCCGCAAGCGAGGAGCTGGCCGCCGTCTTTCAAGACAATATCAAGATCTTCGCCCGCGTGCACAACACGCAAACCAAAGAGAAAGAGATCCTTGACCGGTGGCGCGGCATGCCCACGGCGCAGACCGGGCGGCACCTCAGCAACGATGTGGAGCCCGAGGTGGTCGAGGCGCTGCGCAACGCTGTGGTGAGCGCCTATCCGAAGCTGTCGCACCGGTACTATGAACTGAAACGCAAATGGCTCGGACTGGACAAGATGCAGGTTTGGGACCGCAACGCACCGCTGCCGATGGAAGACACACGGATCGTCGATTGGGATGCGGCAGAAAAGACCGTGATGGACGCCTATACCGCGTTCGACCCGCGCATGGGAGACCTCGCTGCCCCCTTCTTTTCCAAGGGCTGGATCGATGCGGGCGTGAAACCGGGCAAAGCCCCTGGTGCCTTTGCGCATCCCACAGTGACCAACGTGCATCCTTACGTGATGCTGAACTATTTGGGCAAACCGCGCGACGTGATGACGCTCGCCCACGAACTTGGGCACGGCGTGCACCAGGTCTTGGCTGCCGAGCAGGGCGAAATGCTGTCCTCGACCCCGCTCACGCTCGCGGAAACCGCCTCTGTCTTTGGCGAGATGCTGACGTTCCGCAAAATGCTGGACGCCGCCGACAGCCCTGAGACCCGCAAGGTCCTGCTGGCGGGCAAGGTCGAGGATATGATCAACACGGTCGTGCGCCAGATCGCGTTCTATGACTTCGAATGCAAACTGCACGCCGCCCGGCGCGAGGGTGAGTTGACGCCCGAAGACATCGGCGCGTTGTGGATGTCCGTGCAAGGCGAAAGCCTTGGCCCAGCCTTTGAGTTCATGGACGGGTATGAGAAGTTTTGGGCCTATATCCCGCATTTCGTCCACTCGCCCTTCTACGTCTATGCCTATGCGTTCGGCGACGGGCTTGTGAACGCGCTTTACTCTGTCTACGCCGACGGGGCCGAAGGATTTGAAGACAAATACTTCGACATGCTCCGCGCAGGCGGTTCCAAACACCACAAAGAGCTTCTGGCGCCCTTCGGCCTTGACGCATCCGACCCGGCGTTCTGGGACAAGGGCCTGAGCATGATTTCCGGCTTCATCGACGAGTTGGAGGCGATGGAAGAATAGTGCGAAAGGGCCGCTTGGCGACGGAAACGATTGCCATCGCTAAGCCGCCGCTGTGCCCGTAAATTGCGTGACACAATCTGCCAATGTGTCCCAGTCCGTGAATTCGTGTTCTTCGTCTGCAGGCACATTCTCATGTCCCCGCAGCACGACGAACTCCAGAACCTGTGCCTCGTAGGCGCCATACCACTTGGTGCGGATCGCCCCCGGCACCAGCATTACCGCGTCTGGTTGGAGCCCTGTACGCATGCAAAGCTCTTCTACATACTCCTGCGCCTCCGCCTCTCCTTCGGCAAAAGCGGCACTAAGACTGACCGACAATAACAGGGTCGGCACTGCGGCGAGCTGCACGTCGTTTGACGCCAGAAAGGCCTCGAATTCTGCCCCGTGACGCCGCTCGTGCACCGAACCAGCCAGGATCACCCGCTCTACACGGTCAAAGGGCAGATCCTCTGCCAAATCCGCAGTGTCGACGAGCTGAACATTTTCGCCAAGATCGATCAAAAGGGCTTCAATAAACTGCGCGACCTTCTCGGTCTGCCCTTCCACAGTTGCATATACGATCAGTGTCGTCATCACGCCTGTCCTCCTGTGCCACCCAATTTACGGGTCAGGAACAGACACGCTTTGATAGAGATCAAGAAAGCAGCAGCGTCAGTCGAGCTCGGTCCAAGGCCAAGGCTTGACCTCGCTGGCCCCGGTTTGGAACCGCGCCGCTTTTGCCATCCAGATCCCCAAATCAGTGCCGAAATCCGCCAAACGTTCGTTGGGTGTCCCGCTGTTCAACGCCATGATCACAAATTGCAGCACCGTAGCGACCCCCAAGACGGTCGAGGCGAGCGACAGCATAAACCAAATCAGCACCATATAGACGAGCCGCATCCACAACGCATCTTTGGTGGCCTCGGGCTGCTCCCCGTGAATGCGGCCTGCGACTTTTGCCTCGTCGTCCATTGTCGAACCCCCATGTGGTTTGGCGCAGTATAACCAATCCGTCGGGCAAGGTCGAACCCCCGCAGACGTCACCCGTCAGGCAGGATGTCTTTGCGTTTGCCCAGGAAGTTCTTCAGCAAATTGTGGATTCCTTCGGCCCCACCGGCCAACAGCAGCGTGGTGATGAAAACATCATAAGCCGTCAGTACCTGGTACTGCCAATACCCGATGGTAAATGTGTCTGCGGCAGAGACGAGGCGGATCACAGCATCTGCTTCATGCGCCCTGTCCAAAATGATGAAATCCTCGGGAAAGAGGTTGCCCAGGACCCGAACACCGACCAAAGACGCGCCTGCGCTCAGCAGCAAAGAAACGCTTACCGCTTCGGTGGTCTTCTTAACGCGGACTTTTTCCAAGGCCGGCTGGGCCGTCCGACGCGCCGTATCAAGCCGGACGCGCGCCTGCGTGACTTGTTGTGCTTGCACTTCGGCCTTGTCCATAAAGTCTTGCGCCGTCGCCGGGTTTGCCGTTGCAAGGGCCGCGGCCTCTTTCAGAGCCGTGAGCGACTTTTCCTCAAGATCCAGGTGTTTTTCAGCCAAGCGAACTTCGCGGCGGCCCGACATCTCTTGCGCAATATATTTATTGGAAACATAGACTTCCACCGAACGCTCGACCACCAGCGCCACGAAAATCAAGGTGAGAAACTTCTCACCCAAATCCGCCGCCGACAACGCGTTCAGTGAGATGGGGACAAAGCCGAGACCGGCTGCGGTCACGCAGATGGCTATTCCAACGGCAATCAGTAGGGTGACAGACCCACGTTCCATGTGAAAACTCCCTTAATCAAATATCGGGAGTCTACACCCCAGGCGGGAAATCTGTCAAAACCTATACGGGCATTTACGCATCAACCGGGCCTGCCGCGTCAAAAACACGGTCGATCATGGCCTGTGTGCCCCGCGCATCCTCCAGCGACCACGCATAAGGCGCGCCAGAGCGGATATGCGCGCCAAAGGCCTCGACTTGCAGCTTGTAGTGATTGGCGCCGGGCCAACGCTCTACCGACTGGGTCATCCCTTTGGACAGCTCAAGTTCTGCCTGGCCAAAGACGCCTGGATTGAACGGCGCGGTGAGGCGCATGACGCCCTCGGTGCCGATGAATGTCATCGTTTGGGCGGCGTGCATGCGCATCGAATTCACCCAATGCGCAGTAAATCCGTCAAACCGGGCCGAGACGCGGGCGACCACATCCACTCCGTTTTCAAAGTCGACATCGGCGTGGGTGATCTCCAAAGGCTCCTGACCGGTCAGCCAACGCGTCGCACCATAGGTATAGACACCGATATCGGGAATACCGCCGCCACCCGTCTCGGGGCGGTTGCGAATGTTCCCGGCTTCTGCGCGATTGTTATAGCAAAAGATCCCATCGACATGGACCAGCGCACCGATATCCCCGGCCAGATACCGCTCTTTCGCGCGCTGCCACTGCGGGTGATGGACGATCATATAAGCCTCTGTCGCAAAGGCGCTACCAGCATCGCGCGCGGCGATTAGGCCGTCGATCTCTTCTGCTGCCATCGCAATCGGCTTCTCGCAGAGCACATGTTTGCCCGCTGCCATGGCTTTCTGCGTCCACGCGACGTGCAAATGGTTTGGCAACGGGATGTAGACCGCATCAATGCGCGGATCGCCCAGCAATGCGTCGTAATCTGTATAGACCTGCAACTCCGGTTCCATCGCCCGGAACGGCGCAGCCTTATCCGCATCGGATGTTGCGAGGGCCGCCAGTTGCGCACCAGAGGCCATATGGATCGCTGGCGCCATGTGCTGGCGCGCGAATTTCGCAGCACCCAAGACGCCCCACCTTACGGTTTCTTCCATGGCAAGCCTCCCCCTGTTGGCGCGATGTTACGCGACGACGCGCGCGAGAGAAAAGGGGCTCAGACAAGAAAAAGGGGCCCAAAGCGACTGCGCCTTGGGCCCCGACCGTGAGTGGTTATAGCGTTTCGGTTTTAACCTGGCGCATCCGGTGTCGCCAATGCCGCGCGATCGCCGAATTCACGGCAATGCATTGGGGATGCAAGTTCGATCCATGGCGTCCTAGGCCGTGGCCAACATGCCCTTTTCGCGCGCCAGGTCCCGCATTTTCTTTTGCAGCTTTTCAAAGGCGCGCACTTCGATCTGGCGGATCCGCTCGCGGCTGACAGAATACTGGCCCGACAAATCCTCCAGCGTCACAGGCTGCTCGGCCAAGCGGCGCTGGGTCAGAATGTCTTTTTCCCGCTCGTTCAGAACCGAAAGGGCTTGGGCCAACAATTCGCGCCGCGCGTCCAGCTCATCGCGCGCCTCGTAATCGGCGGCCTGATCGGCATCTTCATCTTCGAGCCAATCCTGCCACTGCATTGTCCCCTCGCCCTCGCTGCCAACAGTGGCATTGAGCGACGCATCGCCGCCGGTCATCCGGCGGTTCATCGAGATCACTTCAGTTTCGGTTACGCCCAGGTCATGTGCGATCTGTTTGACGTTGTCGGGGTGCATATCGCCCTCTTCCAACGCGCCAATCCGGGCTTTCGCTTTGCGCAGGTTGAAAAACAGTTTCTTCTGCGCGGAAGTTGTGCCGAGTTTTACCAGGCTCCACGACCGCAGGATGTATTCCTGGATCGATGCGCGGATCCACCACATGGCATAGGTCGCCAGCCGGAAGCCCTTTTCAGGGTCAAACCGCTTCACAGCCTGCATCAGGCCCACATTGGCTTCCGAGATCACCTCTGCCTGCGGCAGGCCGTATCCGCGATAGCCCATAGCGATCTTGGCGGCCAGCCGTAGGTGGGAGGTTACCATTTTATGGGCCGCGCCTGAATCTTGCTCTTCGACCCAGCGTTTGGCCAGCATGTATTCTTCTTCCGGCTCCAACAGCGGGAACTTCCGGATTTCTTGCAGATAGCGGTTTAGTCCACCCTCGGGACTTGGCGCAGGAAGCGTCGAGTAATTTGCCATGTTATGTGCCCTCCCATGTTACGAGGCTTAACATCCATATGGGTGCGCCATGAGCCCACTACAAGGGGCGCGATGCGACTTACTCAACGATATTGGTTACCTAATGCTAAAAGGCCAGATGTGTGTCAGCGCGCTCACGCGCATGTGCTGTGCAGTTACTGCGAAAGTGTGCGCAAAAGCGCGGAGAAATCTGGCGGAAGCGGTGCCTCAAAGCGCAACATCTCGCCGGTCAGGGGATGTTTGATCCCCAAAACCGCCGCGTGAAGCGCCTGGCGGGGAAAGGCCGCAATCGCGGCACTGGCCTCGGCCGACACCCGCTCTGCGGCGAGCTTGCGCCGCCCGCCATAGACCGGATCCCCAACCAAACCATGCCCCGCATAGGCCATATGCACCCGAATTTGATGGGTCCGCCCGGTTTCAAGGCGACACTCGACCAGCGCAAGCGCGGGTGGTGTGCCAAAACGCGCCTGGAGGCAGGCCCGGGTCACCGCATGGCGCCCGCCCTCGAAAATGACCTGTTGACGCTGGCGGTCATGCTTGTGCCGATCCAACTGGGACGTGATCTTCAGCACGCCGCCCGTTTCGAAGGACACACCGCGCAAACCTCTGAGACGCGGATCTGATGCCTCTGGCACCCCGTAACACAGCGCCTGATAGGCCCGCTCGGCGCTGTGATTGGCGAACTGTTCAGCGAGCCCGTGATGTGCGGCGTCAGACTTCGCCACAACCAGCAGGCCAGAGGTGTCCTTGTCGATCCGGTGCACAATGCCCGGGCGGGCCACGCCGCCGACGCCGGATAGGTCGGACCCACAATGGAACAAGAGCGCATTGACAAGCGTACCCGACGGCGTACCCGGCGCGGGATGGACGACCATGCCCGCAGGTTTGTTGACGACGATCAGATCGGCATCCTCGAACACGATGTCCAGCGGCATGGCCTCGGCCTCGATATGCGTGGCGGCCGCAGCTTCGATCTGGATCACGATGGCGTCGCCCTCGGCCACAGGCGCTTTGGCGTCGCGCACCGCAGATCCGTTGACCGCGACCGCCCCTTCTGCGATCAGCCGCGCGAGACGGGTCCGCGACAAATGCGCGGCCTCTGGCACATCGCGGGCCAGCGCCTTATCAAGGCGCGGCGGCGGCGCGCTGCCTATTTCAAATGTCACTTGAGTGGTCATGACAGAAGAACCTCAATCCGAGCCCCAGAACTTACGCTTCCTGCGCAGACTTGTCACCCTACTGACAGGCATCATGATCTTTGGTGTTTTGGGCATCTTGGGCTTGCTGGCGATGCGACTTGCACAACCAAGCGTCAACCTTGTGCCTTTGCCCGAAACGATCGTGCTGCCGGATGGAGAATCGGCGCAGAGTGTCACATATGGGCCCGGCTGGTACCTGGTGGTTACCACATCGCAGACCATTCTGGTCTTTGACGCAGCGACCGGCAACATTGTGCAAAACGTCGACCTGCGCGGAAATTGATGAAAGTGTGGGTGCGTGCGGTGACGCACCCTACGGGGTGCCCCGAGTAAGGTGCGTCCCTGTACGCACCGCTGCCTCTAGAACAGGCGCAGAGCCGTTTGCAAAGACAAAACCGCAACAATCAGGCCCGCCGCAATTTCCAAACCCGCCATCGTACGCAGACCTGCAGCGCCTTCCATCCGGCGCGCCAGGCCGCCACGGATGTGCCAGGCGCCCAAAGCCACGGCCAAAGTCAGGACCGCCGTTCCCAGGGCCATCGCCAAAACGCCCAAAAGGCCCGCAACGTGCAGCCCCATCGAAAACGTCAGGATCAGCAAAAAGAGCGCTCCCGTACAAGGGCGCACCGCAACGGCCGCGACCACCGCGAGCCCACTTTGCCAGTCCACAGCCTGCGTCATCTGATCCGGGGTCGGCCCATGTGCATGGCCACAACTTGCGCAGACACCGCCGTCTGGTGTTGCCAGAACAGGCATACGCTGCCACCTTCGCAGGCCACGCGCGACCAACCACACGCCCACGAGCGCTATGGCGATTGCGCTCGCACCGGCGAGGTTTTGATCGGCGAGTTCGGTCATTTGCGCGCGCCCCAAACCGAAGAGCGCGGCGCCGCCGCTAACCAAGACGACAGCTGTCACAGCTTGACCCAACGCGCCCGCAAGCGTGAGACCGATAATCCGGGCGCGCGGCACATCTGTGCCCACAGCGTATCCACCCATCAAAAGCTTGCCATGCCCTGGCCCCGCCGCATGGACAAATCCATATGTGAAGCACAGCGCAAGCAAACTGAAAAGCGCCCAAACCTCGCCCGCACGCAGCGCACGCAGCGCACCCGCCAAACCGTTCTGGACCTCGCGCTGTTCAGAGGCAGCCCAACGGGACACATCCATCGCCCCCCCAAAGCCCCACAGCCACACACCCAGCGCCGCGGCGCATAAAACCAGCGCGGCAAAAGGACCATTTTCTTTCAGGCGTTGCATCGCAGCCAAACTTCATCAGCAAAGGTTGCGCCCACTTCGGGAAACTGCCGCTCCACCTCAGACTGCGGCGTCGCAAACAACAGATCTTCCAAAGACGCATAAGCGCGATCCAGGTCCGCGGGCACAATCTCTGTCTGACAGGGGCCCGCAACTTCCACACGGTCCGCCAATTCGTAAAGCGTGTAAAACGTTGGATCGTAGGCCTGCACAAGCAGCCCATCTGCCCCTTGCGCAGCCACCGCGCGCCTGTGCCGCGTAACGATCTGACCATCTATGAGTTCTGTGGATACATGTTCAGGTGGCGCCAGTTCCAACTCCGCTCCGGCGCGCGATACGTACAAGTCGCCTTTATACCCTTCGACCCAATTCATGTCGAAACCGCGCAACCGCGCGTCTTCGTCCTTGGTCAGTTTGCCATCGCCATCTTGATCCGCCCGGTATTCTTCAAGAACCAGAAGTGAGTAAAACGCGTCATAGACCCACTCGACCTCGATAGCCTCCAAACGGCCCTTATCATCCACAACCACCGTTAGGCCGGTTTCAATAAAGATATGCGGATGCGACGCCACAGCGTGAGGCATCAAGACAGCAAGAATGGCGAGACCAAAGCGTATCATGGGTGCAGAATAAGCACTCTGGCAAGGCGCCGCAATGACGTCTACGACACCTCTTGCGCAATGACACCTGTCTTGCCACGCTTGTGATATGGAACAGTGGTACGATACGCCGCGCGGACCCGTTTTTGCGCAGACCTGGGGCGACCCGGCGCTACCGCGATTGCTGATGTTGCACGGGTTTCCCGAGTATTCCGGCGCTTGGGCCGATTTGGCCCCGTATCTGCAGGACCATTTTTTCTGCGTCGCGCCTGACCAACGTGGGTATGGCCGCACCGGCGGGCCGGACGACGTGGGCGCATATCGCACTGGCGCGCTTGTCGAGGATATGGCCGCCTTGATCGGCACCGACCCCGTAACTGTCCTTGGGCATGATTGGGGAGCCGCCGTCGCCTACGGGCTGGCAATGTTCAAGCCGGAGCTAGTGGATCGGCTCATCATTCTAAACGGCGTCCACCCAGTGCCCTTTCAACGCGCCCTTGCCGCAGGCGGGCCACAATGCCAAGCCAGCCAGTACATTTTGCGCCTGCGCGCGGAGGGGTCCGAGGAGGCCCTGGCCGCGAAAGACTATGAAAAACTGTCGAAGTTCTTTTCGGCGCATATGGATCTGTCCTGGGTCACAGATGCCCATCTACACGGATACAAAACCGCCTGGGCTGGCCGGTTGAAAACAATGATCCATTGGTATCGCGCCTCCCCGCTTCTTGTGGCGCAACCAGGTCAGCCCATTGCCATGCCGGATCTGCCCCTAGATCGCTTAGTGGTTCATCAACCCCATCTTCTGCTTTGGGGAACGGATGACACCGCCCTTTTGGAAGAAGCGACAGAGGGCTTAGAGGCCTTTGCCCCACGGCTCACGCGGCGCAACATTGACGGCGCCGACCACTGGGTCGCGCACCAAAAACCGCAAGACGTGGCCGAGCACATCCTAGAGTGGACTGCGTCGCTCGACAAAAAAGGGTGACAGGCGAGCGACCTCCCGCCATGGTGGAGCGCATTACACGACCCATGAAAGCTAAATCTTATGCGTTATACATTGTCGCGCGCCGCCGAACTGGCAGAGGCCTGTTATGACGGGAAAACTCATCCTGAAATCAGCAAGCAATTCAAAGACGAATTGGATCAAGACGACGTTCAAGCCTTGTTGCTTACGGACAATACTGTCCTGATCCTCGGATCTAACTCGATCAATGACTACATCCGCTTTAACCTGCGCATCCAGCGGCTGGGCCGCAAACGTCTCAAAATGGCCTCTACTGTGGGTGGCTCGCCGGTTACCTGGCACCAGGGGTTCATGGCCCATGCAAAGGTGATCCAAGATTGGTTGATGACCAAAGGGCACACACCGTCTTTCCTAATTGGCCACAGCCTTGGGGCAGCCTCTGCGCAGATCCTTTCGGCAGGGTGGAAAATCCCGGCCGTGGCCTTCGCCGCGCCACGCCCCTGTCGGACAGCCTCGGCCCGTGCAATGGCCAAACTTTGCCTATGTGTGAACCGCACAGATGACACAGTGTGCAGCCTGCCCGGCGGTTTCAACCATTTGGGAGACGTCCGAGCCTGCCCGCCACGTGGTCGCTCGCCCGGGCTTGATCACTCGATGCCGCATTACCGCGTTAGCGTCCGCGACGGCGTCGGGTCGGGCAAGCTGCCGCGGGTTTGGCCGCAACACTAAGCTTACGTCGGAGCGGGAACGCAAAGACTGTGCCGTAAAGCCAATCTGTTTTGCGAAGGTGCCGCGCCGTCACGCATAAGTGCGTCCAAATCTGAGCAATGGCGCACGCAAGCGCGCGCAGACGTCGTTTTGCGAAACGTGCAAAATGCCGCTAGGCAGAGCGGGAGCGGGTCCAACACAACGATGAGCTGTGCGTGACGGGACTCAAGTGTTTGTGCTTCGCGTCGCCCACTGACACCAGCTGGCGCGCAGGCGCTGGACGTTTTCCAAGAGCCAGCCCTGGGAAAATTTTGCACAATTGTGCGCGCACTTGGCGGTCACAGGCCTGTACCGCGTATCTGCCTGGGTAAAAGCTCTCAGCCCAAATGCCATTTGCGCTTAAAATTACATGTGCAGCGCATACGATTTGGATGTAGCAGACCGACGCTGTGTCCTTGGCCAAACCGATCCCCGGCCGATCCAACAAAGCCTTCGCGGCGACCAGAACCTCTTGCCCCCTATCGTCCTGCATCAACATACGGTGCTGCGGCGATACGGTCAGATCTGTTTTGGGAAAGTCCGGCCCAAAACAGCCGCGACGCAGCACAACTGGCTGGTGCTGCTGCTTATCTTTGACCGAGAGGTCTAAGGTGCGGGTCAAAATCGCCCGCACCACCTCGTGCCGACCGTCTTTCGTGACCACTTTATCGCCGATGCGCAGGCGCTCCACCGACCGTTCGCCGCCCGGACACATGATCATTGTACCAGGCGTAAAGCAGGGGATGAACACGGTGTCGTGAACGTAACTGTCGGTGCCAGGGTCGTATTGTAATGACAGTCCGGTACCTAAGTCTGCTTGTACAGAATGGCCATCGACCTCACCAACGTTGTTGGTACCTGGAAATCCGGCAATGTTGCTGGGTACGAAGGCGTTTGGCGCCAAGTTGAAGACGATGTAGTCGCCCGTCGCTGGGTTCAACAAGACCACAGATTCGGTCTGTGACCCCCCATTTCCTTCTGACAGCAGGTTCGTTGAAACGCCACCAGCGCCGGATTCGACACCGCCTTCGGAGGCCTCGACTGCCCAGAAGGCGGGCGTGCCCGTAGTCTCATTGATGACGGCGAGTGTCGCGCCGTTTTCCAACACCGTGCCCGGGGCAAAGGTGTGATACAAACCGTCTTGCGGCGCGTCCGGGGCACCGCTGCCGGTGCTGTCCGACCAGACTTGCCAGCCTGAAATGTCGATATCGCCACCCGACAGGTTTGTGAACGATACAAACTCGTCTTCCTGCGTGGCTGTGCCATCGCCATCGGTGTCAAACTCAGGCCCGGGCGCACCGGTATTGTCGGTGTAGACCTGATTGAAAATTATTCCGTTCAGATTGGTTGGCATGCGGGTCCGATACGTGATGAATAGGGCAAAAGTATGCTGTGACCAGTGCCGCGCAACACACTCTGCTGTTCTGGTTATTTTGGGCATCAAAACGCGCGCCATCTGGCAACTGCTGGCACGATTTGGCCGATTTGCGGCGCGAGGTGCCGCATCGCCCCCACAAAGTGGGCATTGAGCTGAGCACGGACCTACCGCGCAGTTTGTTCGCAAACACAGTGCCGACGGGACGGAATGGCGCGCCGTCCAACGCAGTTCGCCCTTCCCAGCCTACACGTGCACTGCCATAATGCCCGACAATCAAAAATAGCAGAGCAGCGGTGCCCGATGGCGAATGATCTTCTCAGCAATGCCGAAAGTCCAACCTATGACGCCTCCTCCATCGAGGTGCTCGAAGGGCTGGAGCCTGTCCGAAAACGGCCCGGCATGTACATCGGCGGCACCGACGAACGCGCGCTGCACCACATGGTGGCCGAAGTGCTCGACAACTCGATGGACGAGGCGGTCGCAGGCTTCGCCAACCGGATCGAAGTTGAGCTGCACGAAGACTACGCCATCACCATCCGCGACAATGGGCGCGGCATCCCCGTCGACCCGCACCCCAAGTTTCCCGACAAAAGCGCGCTGGAGGTGATCCTGTGTACGCTGCACGCGGGCGGCAAATTCTCGGGCAAGGCCTATCAGACCTCGGGCGGTCTGCATGGCGTGGGCGCATCTGTGGTCAACGCGCTGTCGGACAGCATGGTTGTGCAAGTCGCCCGCGACCGCGAACTGCACGAGCAGCGCTTTTCGCGCGGCATCCCGCTGGGGCCCGTGGACAAAATCGGCGCAGCCCCAAATCGGCGCGGCACGACTGTCACCTTCCACGCGGATGAGGAGATCTTCGGTAAGCACCGGTTCAAGCCAGCGCGCCTCTTCAAATCAATCCGGTCCAAGGCCTACCTCTTTTCCGGGGTCGAAATCCGCTGGAAATCCGCGATCCAGGACGGAGAAACCCCGACCGAGGCGACCTTCCACTTTCCCGGCGGTCTCTCGGACTACCTCCGCGAAACCTTAGGAGAGGCCACGACCTACGCCGATGCGCCCTTCTCCGGCACGGTCGACTTCCAAGAGAAGTTCGGCACGCCCGGCAAGGTCGAGTGGGCGATCAACTGGACCCCGGCCCGCGACGGCTTTCTGCAGTCTTACTGTAACACCGTCCCCACGCCAGAAGGCGGCACGCATGAGGCTGGGTTCTGGGCCGCGATCCTGAAAGGCATGCGCGCCTATGGGGAACTCGCCGGCAACAAGAAGGCCACCCAAATCACGCGCGACGATCTGATCACCGGGGGCTGCGCGCTGGTCTCGTGCTTTATCCGCGAGCCAGAATTTGTGGGCCAGACCAAAGACCGCCTCGCCACAACCGAAGCCCAGCGCCTTGTCGAAAACGCGGTGCGCGATCACTTCGACAATTGGCTGGCCGCCGACACCAAGTCGGCAGGCGCGATCTTGGACTTCCTCGTGCTGCGCGCAGAGGAACGCCTGCGTAGAAGGGCCGAGAAGGAAACACAACGCAAGTCCGCCACTAAGAAACTACGACTTCCCGGCAAGTTGGTGGACTGCACTCAGCAAACCCGCGAGGGCACGGAATTATTCATCGTCGAGGGCGACAGTGCGGGCGGATCGGGCAAGGCCGCGCGTGACCGCAAGACCCAAGCCATGCTGCCTTTGCGCGGTAAGGTCTTGAATGTATTGGGCGCTGCGTCGTCCAAGATTTCTACGAACGCCGAGATCAAAGATTTGTGTGATGCGCTTGGGGTGGGCCTGGGCACGCGGTTCAACATCGATGATCTGCGCTATGACAAGGTCATAATAATGACCGATGCAGACGTGGACGGCGCCCATATCGCCGCCCTATTGATGACCTTCTTCTTCACTCAAATGCGGCCCCTGATCGATCACGGCCACCTCTACCTGGCCTGCCCGCCCCTCTTCCGGCTAACCCAAGGCGCCAAACGCGTCTATTGCCTGGACGAACGCGAGCGCGACGCCTGGCTGGAAAAAAGCATCGGCGGGAAAGGCAAAATCGACGTGAGCCGGTTTAAGGGCCTGGGCGAGATGGACGCTAAGGATCTCAAAGACACCACCATGAACCCCGAAACCCGCAAACTGATCCGCGTGAGCATAGACGAAGATGAGCCGGGAGAAACAGGCGACCTGGTGGAGCGGCTGATGGGCAAAAAGCCGGAACTCCGGTTTGAGTATATTCAGGAGAATGCGCGTTTTGTCGAGGAGTTGGATGTTTGAGCACTGAGTACCGTTGGATCAAACTTCGAACAATCTTGGAAGACGGCAGGCTGAATGGCGATACTTTGGCTGACTACGTGGCCAATGGAACTGTCCGGACAAAGAAGGGTGATGCGAAAAACGCGCTAGATATACTTCTGTCAGAAGAGGACCTTCTAAAGGTCCTTTCAGCTGAACGAATTCGCGGGAAGCCTGAGCTATTCTCGCTAAGTATTACTCGAGTTGCTGACGTAAGTGTCGGAGTCATAGGAGGATATCTAGCTTCAAAACTAGACGAACTTGATGATTTATGGAGAACTCGAAGTCCGGGTGATTTGCTTGCGATGCTCTTCGTTGGCAACTTCTTAAACTCAGGGATAATATTCGTACCTGAAAACGAGATTGCCAAACGAGTAAGGAGAGGCTTATCAAAACCGATCCTTCCAGTTAGCATCAAGAGAAGCGACGTATCCGGCGGTATACTACACAAAAGCCTTTCAAGGCCTCTAGTTTTAGAGGTGGAGAATTCATCCGAGTTCAAAGAATTTGAATTCAAATATTCAAACAGCGATTACTATCGTGATTTCGCTAAGATCTTCGCCGAGAGGATGTCTTGGAATGAGTTTGATGACAAAGGCGTGCCCAAGCACCCGCTAAACCGGTGTTCTCTATGGAATTACGCGCTCGCAAGCGACTTGACTAAGCAAGAACTCGGCTATCAAACGTAAACGGCTCGCTGTTAGCAGTGTCTCGTGATTTCCCGAAATCAGGCGAATCAAGCGTGCCGGGCCGCGCCCGACTTGCCCCTCGGGCGGGCGCGTTGGGGTGTCGCAATGTGCACCACAGCCCAAGGAACGTGCGTGGCTGCCATAAAGTGCACCCGTTCATAGTCAGGAGGCACCCGCCCCAGGTCGGTTGCGGCCCTCCGTCGTGTTATGGCTGAGACTTGGGCTGGGCACGTTAGTGTCGTCGCAGCCGGTGCTGCTTGTCCAAAGCAACCTTACCCAAACTCCAACTTCTTGGGGCCACCGAACACAACATGCCACCAGGCATACACGACCGTGGCCAGGCAGATGTTGATGTAAACCGCCATCATCTGCGCACCCTCCCAGCGGCCCGCGGTCGCGTCGAGCCCGCCGATCCAGTACTCCAGGCTCAGCCCCGTCACACCGTAAGCGAAGGGCACTGCGGTCAATACGACCAGCGCCATCGCGCGCGACAAAAGCCCTGCAGCAATCAGGGCGACCCCAGTTAAAAGGTTGGAGGCCCCGAACGCGGCCATCAGGACGGCCTGCTCTGGGCCGCCGAAGTTCGTGAAGTCGAGACCTGATTTATCGGCGCCGACCGCGCCCAGAAAGACAGTGTGCGCCATGCCCCGGAAGAGGTCGAGACAGCCCAGGGGTATAGCGACCCATGAGACGAGTTTGGGGACATTCATCGGTAAGACCTCCGCCGTTACAATTACGCGTCCTTGCTTGAACGGATCGGCCCGCTCTTTCCGTCGCACTTTGGTTGACGCCGCCTCTCGGAGCGGTAGGCTCATCACACGCAACGGGAGGCATCCATGGACACGGCCACGGCGCAGGTCTTTTTGGACGAGAATTTCGCGCCTTGGGTATTGGCCTTGCAGCCCCAAGTCACGGACATGCAGGATACGGGCCTGACGCTGAGCATTCCCATCACGCCCGAGATTGCGCGCGTCGGTGGGATGGTCGCTGGTCAGGCGCTCGCGACGCTCGCCGACACTGCGATGGTGCTGGCCTGCGGGGCTGCCAATGGCGAGATGATACCGGTGGGCACTGTGACACTCGACACCCAGTTTCTGCGCCCCGCCACGGGTGACCGGATCGACGCCCATGCCGAGGTCACGCGCATGGGGCGGTCGCTGATCTTTGCGCGCTGTCGCATGGACGCGGTTCCCAGCGGCAAGGATGTGGCACTGGCCACGGCAACCTTTGCGCGGTAGCGGGATGGTGCTGCGCCTCCTCCTGATCCTGACCTTGGTCGCGGGCTGCGCCAGCCGCCCCCTCACCGACCAAGAGACCGCCTTTGCCCAAACGCTCTTCGGCCCAACCTTGGATATCGACCGCGCGCGCTTCATCGATGGCGCCCCCACCCGCGCGGTGACCTTTCGGCGCAAGGCGCGGCCCCGGACCACCTGCCGTGAGCGCATCCTCCCGCCGCCCACGTCTGAGATTGTGACCGCAAAGCCCGCCGCTGTTGCCGTCTTCAACCGGATCCTCTTCGACAAGGATTGGTATCTGGACGACTACCTGCCCGACTACCCCGACCGGATCGGGTTGATCGCGGCGATGCTCTTTTCGCACGAGTTGACCCATATCTGGCAGTGGCAGAACCGCAAGGTCACGGGCTATCACCCGCTGAAGGCCGCCGCAGAGCATTCGAGCGAGGATCCCTACCTCTTTGATCTGTCGCGCACGCCGCGGTTTCTGGACTATGGGTACGAGCAGCAGGCCTCCATCGTGGAGGAATATGTGTGTTGCCGCGCCCTCGCCCCGCAGGCAGATCGCACCGCGCGGCTGCACCAGATGATTGGCCAAGCGATGCCGCTGCAGTCCTTGCCCAAAGCCCGTGAATACGCCGTGCGCTTGCCCTGGGACGGTGTCGAGATCAAGGGGATCTGTGACTGAGATGCGCGACTTCGAGACCATTTTTGACGTCGCCGCCGGGCGACACGGCGGGGCCGACGCAATAGAAGCGAAGTTCACGCCGATGAAATCCGCCGTGGCCCTGGCCGCGATCCCCGAAGATCGGTGGCTGTCGCAATTCACACGGTCGATCTTTCAAGCCGGGTTCAATTGGACGGTCATTGACGCCAAGTGGGACGGGTTCGAGGCGACTTTTGACGGGTTTGACGCGGAGGCGCTGGCCTTCGCCGATGACGCGCGTTTTGACGCTTGGCTGCAAGATACTCGGATCGTGCGCAATGGCACCAAGATCGCGGCTGTGCGCGACAATGCGAGCTTTATCCTGTCGTTGCGCGAAAGAGGCGGTGTGTCCCAGGTCATTGCCGACTGGCCGGGTGCGGACTTCATTGGCCTCTTGGACATGCTCAAAACCAAAGGCGCGCGGCTGGGCGGCACGTCGGCGCAATATGCGCTGCGGTCGATGGGACGCGATGGGTTTGTGCTGGGCCAAGACGTGGTCGCCCGGCTGATCGCAGAAGGCGTGATCGACAAGCCACCCACCTCGAAGACGGCGATGCGGGCCGTCCAAGCCGCGTTCAACACCTGGCATGATCAATCCGGGCGCGGCCTGGCCGAAATCAGCCGTACCCTTGCGCTGAGCGTGTAGCCCATGACCCATTACGCCGCCATCATGCTTGTCTCTGGCATTGGAATTCCGGTTCTGGCAGCACTCAACGCGCGATTGGGGCAAGTGCTGGGTGCGCCGGCAGCGGCAGCGCTGGTGCTGTTCGCCGTGGCCATGCTCAGTTGCGCAGTTGTGGCGCTCACGACGGGTGTGGGGGCGCTTGCAAAGCTGCCGCAGGCACCGCGGCACCTCCTGTTGGCCGGGGTGTTGATCGCCTTTTACGTGCTGTCGATCACCTACATCGCCCCGCATTTCGGCGTTGGGAATGCGGTGTTCTTCGTGCTCTTGGGGCAGCTCATTAGCGCGGCGGCCATCGATCACTTCGGCCTGTTTGGCGCGCAGATCTCTCCGATCTCGCTCACCCGCGCGGTCGGGATCGGCGTTATGGCCCTGGGCGTGTGGATCACGCAGATGGCGTAGCGCCCGCCAAGGCAAGCGCCTGCGCCCACACAGCCTCTTCCAGTGTCACGGGATCCTGAGGCGTGCCCCCTTGCCCAGGCATCCGCGCACCTTGCACCTGGATCGCGTCGGACAGACCGGCAAGACGCTGCGCGAAGTCGGCGCGGCTTGACGGGTCAATCAGGATATAGAACTGGCCCAAATCGTGCGGCGCACCTTCGGGCGCCTTGAGCGGGGCGACATCGCGGCTGAACGTGCCACCGGTGAGACCAGCCGCGAAGATCTCAACCATCAGGCCCAGGCCCCAACCCTTATAGCCGGCGTCCAAACCCCCCAAGGATTGCAGCGAGCCTTTGAGCGCTTCGGCGGGGTCATTGGTGGGGCGGCCATCCGCATCCAACGCCCAGCCGTCTGGAATCGAAGTGCCTGCCGCCTTTGCCATCGTGATCTTGCCCAGCGCAACGGTCGTGGTCGAGGCGTCATAATGCATGGCCAAACCGCCTGCGCCATCGGGGACACTAACCGCGAAGGGGTTCGTGCCCAAAAGCCGTGTCTTCCCACCTGGCGGGGCAACGATCGGCGATGCATTGGTAAAGCCCAAACCAATCTGACCACCCTCAGCGATCGCCCGTGTAAAATAGCCCAGCGAGGTACAAGTATGCGCGTGACAGACCGAAAGCCGCGCAATGCCGTGGCGACGCGCCGCGTCCTGTGCCGCAGCAAGCCCCGCCGCGAAGGCCGGTTGCGCAAAGCCAAAGCCCGCATCAACGCTGATTTCGGCAGGGCGCGGCGCGGTGCAGGTCGGTTCAACATCACCGCGCACGCGGCCCGACTGCAACTGCAGGCAATAACTTTCCAGGTAGTAGAGGCCGCAAATCCGGTTGCCCCAACTTTCCGCAGCGGCCACAGCCGCCGCGACCGCGTCAGCCGCCCTGTCCGAAGCGCCGTGCCGCCGCAAGGCTGCCGCCGTAACTGCCTGGACCTCTGCCAAAGATACTTCAACCATCCAACGCCTCCCTGTCGACCGGCAGAATGCGTCCTGCCTCCAGCCGCACCACGCGATCCATCTGCGCCGCCAGCGCCATATTGTGCGTCGCGATCAGGGCCGAAAGCCCGGTGGCGCGGACCAGATCCATCAGCGCGCCAAAAACTTGGCCCGAGGTGGTGGGATCCAAATTGCCCGTCGGCTCATCCGCCAACAAAAGCTCCGGCGCGTTTGCCAGCGCGCGGCAAAAGGCGACGCGCTGTTGCTCGCCGCCCGACAAGGCCGCCGGGCGGTG
>CAWUIP010000006.1:0-70343 GCA_963922415.1 uncultured Aliishimia sp.
GGGGTGGACGAGGCCACCAACAGGTGCGCGATCAGAGCCAGGCCACCGAAGACACGCGTGCCGTCGATAATGTAGCTGTGCAGCTCTTCTGCTTCTTTGAGGGTTAGGCCGGTCGGCCATACCTTTTCTTCGTCGGCCATAGGGGTCTCCTTCGTGCCGTTGTCTTCGTCATGTTCGGAAAGATTGGCGGCCGCACTCAACGCCCTCCTCCCAGCTCCGCCCATGATGAAGAGGTCGCGCACACTCCCCCTCGATCAGGACTCGCATGTCATTCTAGGTGGACACATCTTAATGTCAATAAGAACTGACACTATAATGCACTACGCGCAGTGCAATTCTTCCGCAGTCCCGGCACAATGGCTTAGCTCAGAACAGGTTAAACCAGCAGTGCGGCCACATTTCTCCCAGCCGTGGCCTCCATACTTTCCGCGATGATTTGCTGAGCACGCGGAACGATCTGGATCACCACTGCGACAGAATCAGAAAGCCAATAGCAGCGGCTCACAGACGAGGCACTGGCCCCCCGATCAGTCGGCCAAGCCCAGCTGCCGCACAATCGTCGCGCTATCGTAATAGTCACGCCCTTCCACAACCATGCCGTCTTCAACGCGCATAACCGAACAATAGCGCACTTCGGCCCGCCGCCCTGTGGCCGGAAAGTCTCCCAGGCTCGACCGCAACAGTCCCGTATGGGTCCCGGTGTTGCGAAACTCCACCGTCGCCCAAGCACCGCATTGACTAACGATGACGTTCTCGACCTGACACAGCCCATCCGGAAATGCTTCACGCCAACGGAAATAGTCCGATTTATAGCCCTCTTTTCCTGGAAGCTTTTCGCCGCGCGCGACGTCCTCAAAATCGATGTCGTCTGATATGACCTCCGCCCCACGATCCGGATCACGCAGATCCCAAGACTCGTGAAATTGACGGACCACTTTTTCTGTCGGATGCACTTTTGAAAACCCTTTCGTGGCTTGAGACCCAGCTCCCTGATCCGGGCCGTTTCGGTGTAGACTCCGCTCCTGTTTCTTTGCCGTTGAAATGGTTGCGGGCAAGGCCTGCTGAGCAGAACAATTGCGAAGATCAAGCGAGGTAGGCTGCATACTGGGGGTGAGTTTGGCGCCGGTGGCTAGGGCCAGCCCGCCAAGTGATGTGTATCGTCACTGACCTGTCCGGCTGTGACAGACCGGTTGAGCAGGCATCCGCTGCTGTCGCAGGGTTTGGCAGCAAGTTGCGGCATGCGTGCACCTGTCAGCCAAAAAAGTTCAGACCTGCTCACCGCTCATTCTTCAGACCGTGGCGCACGCCGCCAGCCCGATATCAACGGGTCTTTAGCCCAAACACCAATTGAGAAGGCCCCTAACGGCTCATCGAGTGGTCTTTTCGGGCTCTCTGCCGACCCTGGGGCGCGCGATGCAGCTTCCGAATGAACGCTGCAACACCGACTGCAACGACGGCGAATGCGGCCGCAAGTGGAAGTACTGAGGTTGCGACGACCACCTCATGGTGTGCCAAGGCAGGCGTTGCAAGCAGAGCGAATATGGCCGCCAGATACCTCATGAGACATCTTCCGCCGCGGGGTGATTTTGCAGGAAGTTGCGCAGATCTATAACCTGTTTGGCTTTCAAAGACACATAGACAAAACCCATGTTTGTCCGTTCGGTGACTAAATCGCCGGGATATGGGAGGTAAGATAACTCTTGCGACCCGAAGGACGGTGATGCGGTGCCGACCTGCCATTCGGTCGTCAGCTGAACGTCGACCAACTTCATCGATGGCCCTCCGTTCGGATCAGCGATCTCCAACGGGACACCCGCAAGCCGCAAGTAAGACATCTTGTCCTTTGCGGATATGAAGCCGTCAATGAATTGCTCGGTCAAAACCTGCAATTCTTCTGCCTTGTTCGCGTCCGGCATATGGCTGTGCAGGTGGTCGCCGTGGCTGTGGTTGTGGCCGATATGACCGTTCACGATATCATGTGGCATTGGACCACCGCTTTCCTTCAAATTCGCCATGCGGGATGGTTACGGGCTTGTCGATATGACGCTTGTGCTTGCCTAGGTTGCCTGACGCCACAAGAGAGCCCAGCACATCGACGATGACGCGCGTGCCCATCAACGCCGTAATCTCTGATTGGTCATAGGGGGGTGCGACTTCGACAAGCTCCATGCCGCAAATCCCTTCTGCAGCGACTTTGGACGCCAGCGCCAAAGCCTCCCGCGGAAGGAAACCGCCCGGTTCGGGCCAGCCTGTTCCGGGCACAAAGCCGCAATCGATGCTGTCAATGTCAAACGACATATAGACCATGTCGACACCATCCCACGCCATCTCCAAGGCCATCTCGGCCGTTTTATCGACTCCCATCTTTTCCATATCACTCATGGTGATGATGTTCGTTTCACGCTCGCGCGCGACAGCAACGGCTTCGCGCGGCACCTGCCAGCCGCCGATGCCGACCTGCACGAGGTTCTTGGCCGGCACATTGGGCAGGTTGGTCGAGTGGAACCACGGCGTGGTATGCATACGCTCATCCAGATCCTTTTCCTGAATGTCCGCATGGCGGTCAAAATGCACTATGCCGATCTTCTTCGACGTGCATTCCGCGATCCCGCGCACGCAAGGGAAGCCAATGGAGTGATCGCCGCCGATCATGATTGGCAACGATCCGCTGGAGGCCACATGGCTTACCGCGCGGCTAATCTGGTCAAAAGTCTTCTCTATGTTTGCCGGGATTGTGAACACGTCCCCCGCATCGCAGAGCGTCATCTGCTCGCGTAGATCGACGGCCATTTCGTAATTGTACGGCGTATAGAGCGCAGAGATTTTGCGCACACCCTGTGGACCGAAGCGGGTCCCAGCGCGGTAGGTCGTCCCCCCGTCAAACGGGATACCGAGCACGGTCGCGTCATAGTCTTTTACCTCTGTGACGTCTTCGGCGTAGGGCGCTTTCAGGAAAGTGTTAATGCCTGCATAGTGGGGTAACTCGCCGCGCGCGAACGTCGGGATGGACTTGTCCTCGATACTGTCGGAACCCGTCAGCCCCATCCGCAGCGCCCATTTCTTTTCTTGGTCCCATCGGCTCCCCGGAATGTCATTTTCCGCCTGCATCGACTTCCAGCCTTGCAGCTTCGTCAAGTCAGGGTGGTGAAACTGCGCGTCTTTGTGTCTGTGATCTTGCGGATGGTGAGACCGCGATCGGTCAGTTTTCCCGTAGAACATGGGTGTCCTCCTGAAGTCGTTGAAAGGGTATGCCGCTGTCGCGCGCATCAAAGTCGTAGGTGATCGTTGCGCCATAGGCGTTCGGATCGTGGGGATCCCAGCGTGGCTTATCAAATACAAGCACGCGGTCACCGAGTTTGAAGGCTTCTTCAAGGTCGTGCGTGACCATGAAAACTGTCATGCCAGTTTCTGCGCGCAGATCTTGCAAGAAATCATGCATCGAAAGCCGTGTGCCAGGGTCCAATGCGCCAAACGGTTCATCCAGGAGAAGGACCCTTGGCTTCGCAGTCAGCGCTTGGCCAATGGCAAGACGCTGCTGCATGCCACCAGAGAGAGTGGCGGGATAGTTGTCCGCCACGTGGTCCAGACCAATCCGCTCAAGCGTTTCATCCGCCCGTTTCTTCGCGTCCGTGAACCTATCGCCAAAGAACCTGCCCCAGCCTGACCTTAGGCTTTCGCCCGCAATAATGTTCTGGCGCACGGTCATATGTGGGAAGACAGAGTACTTCTGAAACACCACGCCGCGGTCAAGGCCCGGTTCTTTTGCTGGTTCATCGCCGTCGATCCTGATCTCCCCATGCGTTGGGGTTTCCTGAGCGAGCAACAGCCGCAAGAACGTTGACTTGCCGCAACCAGAGGCCCCAACGATCGAAATGAACTCCCCTTCGTCCACATCAATGTTCACGCGTTCTATGATGGGGCGATGGCCATAGCTCTGGAAGATGTTGCGGACGGTGACAAAGCTCATAAGCCATCCTCCGCCCATGGGTAAAACCGGCGGGAGGCTTGGCGTAAGAGCCAGTCGATCATGAACGCAAGCGCGGTGATCCAGATCACGTAAGTGAGGATGATGTCCATCGCCAGATACCGCCGGACGAGGAAGATGCGGTAACCCAGCCCGTCCTCGCTGGCGATGGCTTCGGCAGCGATCAAAAACAGCCATGCGGGACCAAGTGCAAGACGGACCGCTTGGATCAATCGCGGCATGATTTGCGGTAAGGCGACGCGCAGCGCAACAACAAAGGACGACGCGCCAAGGGTCTGCGCTTTGACGATTTGTTCAGATGGAAGCTCGGCCGTTTTCGCACTCAGATCGCGGATCAAAAACGGGGTCACACCGATCGCGATGAGCGCAACTTTTGATACCTCGCCCAGCCCGAATATGATGAATAGGATCGGCAATACGGCCAATGGCGGAATCATCGACAGCACCGCAACAAATGTGTTCAAGCCTGCGTGGGCAAACGGAAAAAGCCCGATCCCCAAGCCGAAAAGAAGACCAATCAAAGCCCCAATGGACACGCCAAGCGCAAGGCGTTTCAAGCTGGACGCTGTATCTTTCCAAAAGACGATGTCACCTGAACGTTTGTCAGGCTGCGTTGCGACGCGAACGGCCGTTTGAACGATTTGTGAAGGCGCCGGCAAAAGTTTGTCGGCCGGATTGACGGCGCGCCGCGCTTCGGACCCCAACGAATAGGCCACGAAAACCAGCAAAAATGGCAGGGCCATAAGCAAGACCGCCAGAGGGCGCCCAGGCTTTCGATTGATCCACCGCATCCTCGATCCTTAAATGGCAGCCCAGCAGAAAGCGACGGGCTGCCGCTTGAGTTTACAGATCGCCGTCAGCGGCCATTTGCATGTACGTCGTGTCATATCGCATTTTGACATTGGCTGGGTCACCGGTGGTGGTGCCATCGGGATATGCGACACCCACAAAATCGGCACTTGGTGCACCCTCGCCGAGGATCCCTTTGTCAAAAAGGAATTCAGCAACATTGACCATCGTGGACTTCAAAGCTTCATCAGATGTGAAGGCGACCGCTTCTGCCGGACTCCAGAACATTTCGGTCGAGGCGAGCTGTGCTTGATAGCCAGCAAGATCTGTTCCCGATGCCTCTGCCATCGCGGTCAGGGCAGCTTCATCCCCTGCTTCCATCAAGCTCATCAGCTCATACCAAGCGCCTGTTAGCGCTTTGCCGAAAGCAGGGTTTGCGGCCAACGTTTCGGTGTTCACCCACATGATGTCGATGATTTCACCAGGTACATCAGAGCTGTCGTACAGCTTGGTTGCGCCCGGCTCTTCTAGAATGGTCGACACCAGCGGGTTCCAAGTGACCACCGCTTCAACATCATCCGTCGCATAAGCGGCGATCATGTCCGCATCTGATGTGTTGATGACCCCGTCCAGATCTCTTTCAGCGAGACCAACGCTGTCCAACCCACGTGCCAAAAGGTAGTGAGAGACGGACAGCTCAACCAAGTTGACTGGCTTGCCTGCAAGATCCTCTAGCCCGCCTTCACCTTTTAGGATCACCGCATCATTGCCGTTGGAATAGTCTCCGACAATCAAAGCGGTCGTGTCGACGCCGCCGCCGGAGGAAATCGAAAGCGTGTCCATGTTTGTGGCCGTGACGCCGTCAAATTCGCCCGCAGCGTATTGAATAATCGACTCAACATAGTCGTTGATCTGCACGATCTCGACATCGATCTCGTATTTGTCGGCCCATTTGTCCATGATGCCGCTGTCTTCAAGATAACCCCAAGGCATCCAGCCCACATAGATCGACCAAGCAACCCTAAATTCAGTTTTTTCCTGAGCCATCGCACTGGAGGCCAAAGTCAAAGCAAGTGCAGTCGCGGTAACGAGTTTTTTCATCGTCGGTCCCCATCAAATTTTCAACAATGGATTGACTGCGTGAAGGGCAGATGCGGAGCGCAGGTCAAACCAGCGCAGTAGCCTCCCGGGATTTTGCCCCGCCGTGTACTGTCCGGGATTGACCGAACAGCGATATCTCTTGGACCAGACCTGCACAGCACAGCGGAACCCTAGATATCCTGCAACATCAGCTAAGAAGAGACGTGTGAGCCTATCAAGTAATCTCGTCAACTTCGCAACAGCAAGGCCATCAACGCCCAATCGATGTGCTTTACTGTTGGGCACTGATTGTTTTTTGACCGAAATGTTGAAGGTGAGCCTGGCAATACCCAAAAAATGCCGTGTTCGGTGATCGTGCTGAAAAACATTATACGTGCTGGGCTCGGCTGAATCCGACGTCCCGGAGCCGACCATTCAGGCTCAAACACTCAAATATTGGCATCTGCGCCAAACCGCTCCAGCGTTCTTCAAGGAACTTTCAAAGCGGATTGAAAGGTCGTTTCGATCCCGGCGTATTCGGGCCCAAACGTTTCTAACCCGCGCTTGGTCAAGAAAACGGCTGGCGCAGGCAGAACAACAATCGCCACACTTTGCGCCGGGCGCACATTCGGGTTTGTGATCACCTCGCCCGTCTCTATGTCCAAAGCCGAGATGATCTCAGGGATCGTGACGACCGGTACTCCGTTCAGTCGCCCGACCATGTTTTCGTTTTTCAGATCGACACAAAAGGTCTGACCTTCAAAGTTCGCGACTCCAAGCAGCTCGAATCTGCCGACAGTAAATCCTTGATCGATCCTTGTTTGGCTTGTTGTCACGACGCCTTCAAACAGGACGCGTCCACCGGCAGCTTGAGCAATCTGGCTGGGCAATGCTTGTGGATGAGATCGGCCCTCACGCAGCATTGCACCGATCTTGCGCGCCTGGGTTAACGTGCCAGTTAGCAAACCAGGACGCAGAATTTTCGCAGGCAACGTGTGGTCGATGGCTGCGATGTCATTGCCGCTGAGTTGCGCTAAAGCGCGCACTATGTCTTCCGCCCGAGCGTCGCTTGCAATGCCTTCAAGGACAGTCGTCTCGCCCCGGGCATTCGCCGTCACAATATCCCCAACGGGCAGATCGGCTATTGCGTAGGCCGAATGAGTGATCTCGGGCACAGCGCGACCAGATGGATCCGCATCTACCACCACGCTATCTGCCATGGCCGCCATATAGAACGGCACAGCGGTGTTGGACCCACCAAGCTCACACGGTACAGCACCATAGATTGGGTGGCCGACGTGGCGGATAAGGCGGTCATAAGCTGCAAGGATCGGAGGGGTTTCTCCGTCAATCAGTGCATCGGCACCTTGCGGCAGGTCGGAAATCGCGCCAAGCAGGTAAGGTGTACAGATAAACGCATCGTCAGGCACGCGCTCCAATGCCACCAGGCGGAACTGCTTGCCCGCCGCCGCGGCGCGGTCGATAAGCGCGAGGCCTTCGGCTAAGTCTCCGCCGCCGCCTGCGCCGTAAAGCATGGCCCCGACAAGAATATCGACGACATCTTCGCGGGTCAGTTCTTGGATCATGCGATCACGGACTCAATTTGAAGGGACAAGTCTCTCCGCGTTCCGTCGAAACACGTTTGGTGCCATGTCACGACGTCTTCGCTGAGATCGAGGAGAGGCGTGTCATTCACAAAGGGGTTCGTTCCCAGCGTCGCCGTGACGCAAGAACCAGATATCTGACAAAGCGCATGTATACCATCAAAGAGGCGATACACGTCCTCTGGCATCTGACCCGCTTTCAGGGCTTCAACTATCGGCTGGCTCGCCGGCTTCGTTTCACGCCCAATGCCCACAACGCCAACCTCCCCTGCCTGGATTAAAAGGCCGGAATAGGTGCCATCCCCAAAGCGCAGTGCTGTCGTCTCGGCCGTCGCATGTTGCACCCAACGTTCAGTGTAGTCTGCGAGCACGCCCGCCTCGATCATGCGGCCCTGTGTGTCGAAAGAGATTGCGCCAACATCTGGTGTGTCAGGCGCGCCATGCCAGTTCACCTCGCGGTGCCAAGTGCAATTGTCCCCGTCGAGCGTTACGTGCCCAGCAAAGCCTTCGGCCTGCGCAAGTTCAAGCAAAGCGGCTGCATCCAGATCCGCAAGAGAGCAAGCTGCATGGAGGTCAGGGCGTTCCAGCGGGATACGCACATCTGCGTAGTCTGAACCCGCCTGCATCCAATGCACCCGTGTTGTGTGGTCTTCAAAGCCGGGGGCCTTGATCCACTCGCGGATCCAATGGCCCTGGACGTCGCGCAAACTAATCACTCGGCAGCCAGTTTTGTGCTGCTCATCGCCGAGATAATCTCGTCCGCCGACAGCACCGCCCCCTCCTGCAGATACTCCATCGCATTCAGTGACGCTTGATGCGCCTCTGGTGACGTGCCACCGACGCAATCGCCGACAACACGACAGTAATAGTCGTGCTGGTGACCATCTACAAAGCTGTAGTGCACGCAGACATCTGTCATCCCGCCAATCATGATCAGGGTTTCAGCCTTTAGGCCTTTCAACAAAATCTCTGTCTCGGTCCCAAAGAAAACCGAGTAGCGCCGCTTATGAACGAAGTAATCCGTGGGCCGCATATCCATTTCTTCGGCCGCCACAGGCGTACCCGGCTCCCCTTCCAGACAATGGATGTCTTCGGTTCCATCCAACTCGCGCCCATAGTCGATCCGATTTCGACGGTGGATCTCCTGAAAGAAGATCACCGGAATGTCTGCATCGTGCGCTGCATCGACGATACGTTTCGCCCTTTCCATGTTCTCACGATACCCGGGCATCACGGGGATGCCGGCTTTGTGGTCCATAAAGGCGGACTTTTGAATGTCGATGACGAGCAAAACCGGCTGACCGACAATGGTGGGCTGACGTGGCATGTGGGCCTCCCTATTTTCGTGATTGGTCCGCACCCATCAGGCGCGGCAGGTCGCCCCAGCGAGCGACGGCAGAAAAGACAAGGATCGAGACGGTCAGGAACGTGATCGCCGCCACTGCCATGGTCGGCGTGTATCCGTTCCGAAGTGAGTTGAAGATCTGCAGCGTCACCGTCGCGTAAGATGATGCGGAGACAAAGAAGATCACGATGAATTCGTTGAACGACAGGACCAGCACAAAGAAAAAGCCGGAGATCGTATAAGGCACGGTTTGAGGCAGCACGACAGTGCGAAACGCGACCTGCTCTGTCGCGCCCATGGTCGCAGCGGCGTCGAGGTGGGATCGGTCGATCGATTGCAGACCGATTGAGATCGTCACGAGCGGCAACGCCATCAGTAGGATCGCGTGGCTGATGACACCGGCCCATACCTCGCCCAAACCTCCCGAAAACGCCCAAAAGAACCCAAGGCCCACGCCAAAGACAATGGGCGGCACGGCAAAAGGGAGGGAGCCGAGACCGGCGAGCGTTTTGGAGAGCTTCGACCCCGTCGACCAAAGCAGATAGGCAATGGGCCAGGCCAACAAGATCGCCAGCGTCGCGGCCCCAACAGCCACAATGACGGAGTTCCAAAGTGCAGCTGTCCAAACTGGTTCGGAGACGAAGAACTCTCCGAACCGCTGAAAGGTGGGATCAACCGGCGGGAAGAACATGCTCCGCCCCGAGTTCAGTGCTGCACCACAAACAACAACAATGGGCAACGCCAACACCAACGCAGCTAGCCCCATATAAACGGCCCCGAACACCCGCATCACTTCCCCTCTGCCCGGCTGTTGAGCAAATGGCCAAGGGTGAGGCAAACACTGGCCGAGATCAGCAGCATAATCGCCTGCGTCGCCCCAAAGGGTGCGTTCAGGTTTGCCCCGCGGATGTTGGCGTAGATTGCCACCGCGGTGGTGTGCTTATTGGGGGCCGCGAAAACGGTGATCGAGACGTAGCTGCCCAGAAGGAATACGAAGAGCAGCAGGGTCGTGCCAAACAGCGGTAGACGGATGGATGGCAATGTGACCGTCCGGGTAACCGTCCAGCGCCCAGCGCCCATCGTCCGCGCGGCTTCCGTCAACGAGGGATCAAGGCGCGACAATGCGGGGTAAAGAAGGATCACCGCGTAAGGCCAGACAAGATAGCTCATCGTTAATATTGTTGCGAAATCGGATGTCTTAAATTTCACATTGCGCGGGTTGGCGAGCCCCCAATCGCGTAACGTTTGGAACCATCCGACCTCCTTCAACCACGCCGTCAGACCCGTTTCCTTGAATATCTTCGGCAGACCGGAGTTATTGGACAGCAAAATGTCCCAGCCCATGACGATGAACACCTCGGACAGGGACAAGGACGAGAGAATGAAGACGAGCCAAACGGCCTGCGTGCTGCGCTTCAATCGCGCCAGCATGAGCGTGAAGGGTAAAGCCGTCAGAACAGCGAACAGCGATGCAATGACGGCGAAGTAAAAAGAGAAATAAAGTTGCTGCAGGTACAGGAACGTCACTTCTTCTGGCCAAAGAACACCAACAAAAAAACGCTGGTAATTCTCAAATGTGAAGTCCCAGACCCAGGCGGCCCCTTCTACCTTGCGCCCGAAAGAAATTGCAAGGACGAGCAGGAAAGGGAAGACACAGAAGATTGCCACAACCGCGCTGAGCCCACCGAGAAGCATAGTCTTGGCCGGTACGACGGGGCCGCTTTCACCGCTCACCTGAGGTTTTTCGACGTCAATGTCATTGGCGACACTCATGGCGCTGGGTCTCCGGGGAAGACCTGCAAGGCGGAAGCTGGCAAACGGACGCTTGTCGTGTCGCCGTTGCGTAGCTCAGGGTTCGCCTCGCCAGCTGCATATTCCGCAATGACCGGGCCGATATCCGACTGCAGGTGGTACTCGCGGATTGGCCCAAGATCCCGGACGAACATGACCTTTGCCGGGACGCGGTTCTCGCCCGGATCATCATCGATGCAGGTTCGCTCTGGCCGAATGGCCACGCGAACAGGCCTGCCGGGTCGAAACCCGGCCTCCACCTGCAGAAAGCTGTCGCCGACGAGGATACCGCCCTCTTGTGACACCCCGTCAAAGAAGTTCGCCTTGCCAATGAAGTCAGCGACGAAGGCATTGGCGGGTTTGTGATAAATCTCTTGCGGGTGAGCGATCTGTTCGACGCGCCCGTTTGACATCACAACGATTTGGTCCGCCATCGTCATGGCTTCGCGCTGGTCATGGGTTACAACAATGGTCGTGATTGCAAGGCGCTGTTGGAGAAGGCGCAGTTCCACCTGCATCTCTTCGCGTAGCTTCGCGTCGAGCGCCGACATTGGCTCGTCCAGCAAGAACACCTCAGGCTCTTGCGCCAAAGCACGGGCGATCGCCACGCGTTGGCGCTGTCCGCCCGACAACTCACCGATGCGCCGGTCGCCAAAGCCGGACAGCTGCACAGTGTCCAACAATTGATTGGCCTTCTCGAACGCGTCTGTCTTCGCAACTCCATCAATCGTCAGCGAATAAGCAACGTTTTCCCGGACCGAATAGTGAGGAAACAGCGCGAAGCTTTGGAAGACCATCCCAAACTTGCGCTTATGGGCGGGCAAGGCGGTGATGTCCTGCCCGCCAAGCCGGATCACCCCGCGTGTTGGTTGTTCAAGCCCCGCGATCATCCGCAACAAGGTTGTCTTGCCGCACCCCGAGGGGCCCAACAGCGCTGTCAGCTCCCCTTTCGGGAAGCTGAGATCGGTGGGTTCAACTGCGCGGGTATTTCCAAACGACTTGGAAACACCCTTGAGGTCCAGACCGGCCATCGGATTTAGGCTTCGGCCAGCATCTTGTCCCAAGTTTCTTTGATGAATGTCTCATTGTCGAGATAGGCTTCGTATGCCGGCTTGATGGATGGCGTGCCCGAGACGAAGTTGAACTCATCATCCGTCAGGTCCGTCATCGCACGATCCACCAACGGCGCTGTGCCAATCTTGCGGCTCATCAAAGCTTGGACCGAAGGCTCAGACGAGAAGTTCATAAACTCTGCTGCCTCCTCAGACTTATCAGAGCCATCGGTGAGACACCAAGAGCCATAGTCCTGCAAGTTTCCTTCTTTGGGGAAGGTCGGTTTGATCGGGAAGCCATCCAGCGCCATCAGGTTCGCCACATCAAGGTAGTACATGCCCGCCACGACATCGCCGTTCTTCATCGACTGTTCCATCTGGCTTTCAGCCGTCCACCACAAAGCAACATTCGGCTTCAGCTCTGCGACTTTCTCAATGATTGCAACGATCCCGTCATTCGACATCATCGTTTCTTCGCCGTCAAAGAAGGTAGCGGCGGTGAAGTCCAGAAGACCGGCATTGAACCTTTTGGCAATTCCGAGAGATGCCTCAAACAATGAGCTGTCCCAGAAATCCGCCCAACTTGCCGGTGTTTCGACTTCGTTTGGATTGAAAACCATGGCGGAGAACCAAGACATTGCGCCAACACCCTGCGGCCCGTCGTTGCCTTCGAACACGAAGTAGCTGTCCAGATTGCCAGCACCGCTGATTTTGGACAGATCCAGTGGCGCAATGAGCCCGCCAATCCGGCTAGCCTTGATCATTGTATCGCGCGCAAAGAGTGAAATATCGGTTGGGATATTCCCGGCCGTCAGGGCCTGTTGTAACGTAACGAGCCAATCGGACGAGTTGGGCTGCGTCACACTTTCCACTTCGATTCCGGTCGCCTTTGTGAATTCCGGGTAGACATGTTTTTTGAAGCTGTCCTCAAAGTAGCCGCCATAAGACCCAATCCGGACCGAGCGTGATTGTGCGATGAGTGGTGTCGCAAGTGTTGATGCCGCAATTCCTGCAGCACCGGATTTCAACAAGCCGCGCCGTGTAAGCAATGCCATCATGTGTCCTTTCATTCCCCAAAACTCGCACCTCAAGTGATCAGGCCAAGTCATTTAACTGAGAAGAATGAGCGGCCAGACCATCGCGTTTGGTCAATTACATTGACCCTAAAATCGCCACGTGCGCACGCAATTGCTCAAAAAGCGAGCAATCCGACCAGACGCGTGAACTTTTCTAGACGCTAGCGAGTCGCATTTGGCCGATTGGGTGCAAAGCTGCACCGACGCTCAAGGTGGGGACATAGGATGACCGAAACGGAACACGCGGAACTCAAGGCGCTGACAGTCGACGATGCAACACTGCCAGTGATTGATCTGTCAGGCTTGTTTATCGACGACGCGACTGAGAAGGCGCGCGTGGCACAAGAATTGGGTGCCGCCGCACGCACATCGGGCTTTTTTTACATCACAGGTCACGGCGTTCCGCAGGAGCTGGTGGAGGCGACTTTTGCCGCTTCGAAGGAGTTTCACGAAAAGCCTCGCTCCTTCAAAATGAAAACATGGTCAGGCTTCACAACCAACCATCGCGGCTATGTTCCGTTTGAAGAAAACGGGAAGGAATTCCCCAAGATCATCAACTTCAATGAAGCTTGGGATATGTCGTACGAGGCCCCGGCGGATCATCCCGACTATCTCGCCGGCTGGCGCATGACCGGGCCGAATGTCTGGCCTGAGATCCCGGGCTGGCGCGACACGATCTCCTCCTATTACGACGCGGTCTTTAAACTGGGTCTGCGGTTGCTGGATGCGCTGGCGTTGGAACTCGATGTACCGTCAGAGGAACTAACGCGTCACATCACATGCCCAACCTCGCAGCTCCGCTTGCTGCGTTACATCGAAAACGAGATGCCGCAGACCAAGGACATCACCGGCATTTCCGCCCACTCCGACTTCGAATGCTTTACTATACTTTTGCAGGGGGCCCCGGGCTTGCAGGTCATGAACGCTGAGGATGTTTGGATCGAAGCCCCACCGATTCCCGGCACTTTCATCGTGAACATCGGTGATATTTTTGAAACCTGGTCTGGCGGGCAGTTCAAATCGACCCAGCACCGGGTGATCAACACTGGCAAAGAACGGTACTCCATGCCGCTCTTTTTCGGCCTCGATTATCACGCGGTCATTGAACCGCTGGAGAAGTTCAAGACAGCCGAAACCATTGCAAAATACCCGCCGATTAAAGCAGGCGACCATTTGATGCGCATGTCGGTGAACACCTTCCGATACATGGCTGAAGCAAAAGATCAGGGTGTCTTCACGCCGGACTATGAAATCCCGGAAGAGAGCCCATTCAAACGAGAAGCCAAAGAACCAGCGGAATAGACGATGACAACTATGGCGCCGCACCCAGATTTCGCGGCCACAGACTTACCACGAGACTTTGGCCTTGGGCCGTATCGCTTGACGCCATTGGGACCGGATCAAGTGGACGAAGATTTTGCGGCAGTCATGGCGACGGCACCCCTTTTTGGTGATTTCTTTGGCGACTGGCCCGAAGGGCTCACCCGGGAAGAGAACTTGATCGACCTGGCCTGGCATGAGCGGGAGTTTACGACCAAACGGTCATTTTCCTGGATTGTCCGGGACGCTGCAGGTCTCTACCTGGGTTGCTTTTACATCTCGCCCAAGCCTGGCATGCGCGGAGTTGCCAACGCGGATTTCTGGCTGTGTGACATCTCAGACCGCGTTGCTGCCGCGCGCAACATCAAATCAAAACTCGATGCCTGGATGGCGGAACATATGCCCAGCGATGTTGCAATAAACTGGACAACAAGCCCCCGACTGGACTGACCTTATGACACTTCCTGTTGCTGACACCTGGTTCAAAGCTACCAAGATCGATGATGCGACAACCCTTATCATCGAGCCGCATATCCACGTGCTTGAACAAGCCAACATGTTTCTCGTGGAAGGCCGCGATCGGGATATGATCCTTGACACAGGTATGGGGGTTATCCCGTTCAAACCCTATCTAGACACGCTTCGCGAAGATCCGGTGAAAGAGATCATCTGCGTTTCATCTCACACACACATAGACCACATCGGGGCTGTGCATGAGTTCGAAACGCGCCTTGTCCACCCAGCCGAGGCAGATGAAATGGCGGCACCTTCGGGCCTGACGTCGCTCTTCCGCCGGGACATGCCCGAAGCCTTGCTGCAGACCTTTCTTGACGCGGGATACCCGCCGATTGGCGAAGTGCTGATCGAAGCCTTGCCATTCGCTGGCTACGACCCTGAGAGCTATCGTCTGCAAGGCGCGCCTGCCACGGGTCTTTTGAAACATGGCGATACCGTTGATCTTGGCGACCACATTTATGAGGTCTTGCATCTACCCGGTCATTCGCCCGGTGGCATCGGCTTGTTTGAGCGCGAAACCGGCATCCTGTTTGCCGCGGACGCAATTTATGACGGGCCTCTGATCTTTGAAGGGCCAGGGATGAGCGTCGAGGATTATAGAAACACCTTCAATCTGCTGAAGACCCTCCCCATAAAGACCGTGCACGGCGGCCACGACCCCAGCTTTGATCGCGCTCGGATGCTCGAAATCATCGCGCACTACGAAGCGATCTGGAATGCAGCTTAATCGGTGCCGCTTTGACCAACCCAGTCTTCCATTTTGAGATCCCGGTTTCAGATTTAGATCGCGCGGTTGACTTTTACGAAGCAGTTTTCGGCTTTTCCTTTGACCGCAGGTCCATTGACGGCAACGACATGGCATTCTTTCCGCGAAACGATGAAAGTCCCGGGGCCAGCGGCGCGTTGGCAAAAGGCGACACCTATCTGCCCACTCACGCTGGATGCCTGATATACTTCGACGTGGACGACATCGACGCGGTCCTTCTTCGGTCGGCCGCTGCGGGCGCAAAGCTGCTTTACGGCAAAACCAATATTGGGGCGGGTGGTTTCGTCGCGGAGATTGAGGACAGCGAAGGGAACCGTATCGCGCTAAACGAAGTCCCATTGTAACGTTGCTGGCTGGCAGGAACGCTCAACCGTCCAGTTGTCACTGTTTGAGAGTATGCAGTACCGTGCGGGTTGCCTCTACGATTGGGTCGTGGGTTTCCTTCAGGATTGCGACACGGTCAAAGCGGGCCGTATCACGGTTTAGGGCCTGGCGCAGTTCAGCACCAAAGACCATGCGAAGCTCGGTACCGATATTGAACTTACAGATCGCTGTGTTGCGCGCCAGGTGCGCACGCTGCGCCACCGGTACGCCCGAGCCACCATGGATCACTAAGGGAAGGTCCGTTACGGCTTCAATCTCAGCGATACGCGCTTCGTCCAGCCGGCCTTCCTTGTTCTGCTGCAAATGCACATTGCCAACAGAGATTGCCATCGCATCCACGCCGCTGTCTCGTGCGAAGATCGCTGCATCCTCTGGATTGGTGCCGTCTGAGCTTTCGCCCCCCGAATACCCGACAAATCCGATCTCACCTTCACAGGAAATCCCGGCGGCATGCGCCATTTCGGCAATTTGAGCCGTTTCATCGATGTTTTGTGTCAGCGGTTTGCGAGAGCCATCATACATCAGCGAGGTGAACCCGCTGTCGAGCGCTTCTTTGCAGTCTTCGAAGGTATAGCCGTGGTCGAGATGCGCAACGACCGGCACCGAGGCGGCTTCTGCCAAATGCCGGAACATCTTGCCCAAAATTGGCAAAGGTGTGTGTTCCCGGCAAGACGGGCCTGCTTGCAGGATCACTGGCACACCTTCCGCTTCGGCCGCGGCCACATAGGCGCGCATGTCCTCCCAACCAAGAGTGACAAGCCCGCCAACAGCATAACCTTTTTCCAGTGCTGGTCTCAGCACATCCGACAGTGTGGCAAGTGTCATTTGAACTTCGCAATCATGTCCTTGATGCCCGGGATCGTTTCAATTTGGTAGGCATGGGTTGGCTGGAAATACTGAACGAGGCTGCGCTGCGTCAGGCCCCCCAAGATCGTAAAATAATACATTTCGTACCCCGGAAGTACGGCGCAAGGATGGTAGCCCGTGTCGATACAAATCGTCGACCCGTCCACGATGTGGTAGGCGTCACCGGGTTGTCCGTCCTCGCGTTGCAACATCTGGAGGCCGGAGCCCCAATTCGGTTTGAACCGAAAATTGTACGTCTCATCATGGCGCGTCTCATCGGGCAGACGATTGGTGTCGTGCTTATGGGAGGGAAAGCCGGACCAACCACCCTGCCCCACAGTGAACAATTCGCTCACCAGGAGGCGGCCCACTTTGTCGTGCTGCTTTTGGCCCAGGATATGTTTGATCTTACGATGGGTTTTCGTATCGTCCGAGCCATATTGCACCAAATCGTGTTCGCGCACGTCGAAGGGATCAAGCACCTTATCGTATTTGGCACCGGCAATAAACGTCTCGGTTTCCTCTGAAACGCAGACCAGTGTGACTTTTGCGCCAACAGGCACGTACACACCTTGCGGCTCACCATCCCAGACGTCTTCGCCGCGACCGCCAAGCTCAGGAAAGCGAACACCCTCGACGTCCACATCAACGCTACCCGTGGCCGGCACAATGCAAGTTTCGTAGCCGGGAACTTGGTATTCGAATGCCTCGCCGCGCTTAAGTTTGACGATATTGAAATAGTTTAGCGGCACCGTTTCATTGTCGACGTCTACAATCGGCTTGTTTTGGTTGTCATAAGGGGCGAGATGCATGTTCGTCCTTTCAGGCCTCGGTCGGGCCAGGATGTTTTTCAAGGAAGGCGTCGAGTTGTGTCGTTGTCGGCATCGCGGGGGCGCAGCCAGGCTGGCTAACCACAATGGAGGCACATGCCGAGCCGCGCAAAACTGCCTCTTTCAGATCATAACCGTCAGCGACTGACGCCAGGACTCCAGCCAAAAAACTGTCCCCCGCGCCATTAGGTTTGACAGCAGTGACAGGAAAAATCCCAGTTCGGAACTCTTGGCCGTCAGCAAAGGTCAATGCGCCACCTTCGCCCATTTTGTAGATGACCAACTTACCCGCATCAGCGAGTTCTCGCGCCTTTGCCATACCTTTGTCGAAGCTGCCTGCCATGAAGCCGAATTCTTCATCATTTCCGACGATCATGTCACTTTCGGCTCCCGCGCGCGACAGCACGTCAGCGGCCACGTCCGCAGAGGGCCAACTATACGGGCGATAGTCAATGTCGAAGATGATTGGCAAACCTGCGCTTGCGGCATTTTCGAAAGCGCGGAATGTTGCACTGCGCGACGGTTCTGCGGCGAACACGGTGCCAGCGGTGATAAGCGCCGAGAACTCGGAATAGTCGACCCGGTCCATATCGTCTTCTGTGACTTGGAAGTCGACGGCACCGTTGCGGTAGATGACGTTCTGGAAGTCTTCAATGCAGCTTTCATAGACCGCCAAAGACAGGCGATACTCGCCGTCCAATACGCGGCAATTGGACGTATCCACCCCATAGTGTTGCAACCGGTTAAGCGCAAAGCGTCCAACGGCATCGTCCGATACGGACGTGACAAGCGCCGCCTGACTGCCCAGCTTTACGAGCCCGGCGCAGATATTGGCCGATGATCCGCCAAGATCAGCACGGAACGTATCGGCGTATTCGCTTTTCGTACCTTGGGGGTCTGCAAAAAGGTCCATACCAGCACGCCCAAAGACGCCAAACCTGTTTCCCTTGATCCCGTTCAGCAGCATTGACATCAAACGCCTCTCCGTTGCTTGTCACGTCCGCTTTCCCAGTCAACATGCGCCTGGCGCACCTTGTCATTCTTCGTGATATGCGGGGTTCCGACTTCCCACCAGGCATGGCCGCCTTCTGTCCAGCCTTCGTAGGGATCAACTTTCATAACGATGACACTGGTTTTGTCACTCGCTTTCGCGCGTTTGAACGCTTCGGCAAGCTCCTTTGGATTGGCCACCGTTTCTGCCATCGCCCCCATGGACGCGGCATGGGCTTCGAAATCCACTCCAAACGCTTCAGGCACCGTGGGCGCATCCGCGATAAGGTTGTTGAAGCTTTCATTGCCCACATTGTTTTGCAACTTGTTGATAACTGCAAAGCCACCATTATCAAGCACAAGCAGGATCATCTTCTTCTTGGTGAGAACCGAAGAATAGATATCTGAATTTAGCATCAGATAGGACCCATCCCCGCAAAACGAAATGGTGTCACTGTTTGGTTCACGCTCCGACTGGGCAATCCGCGCGCCCCAAGCACCAGCGATTTCGTAGCCCATGCAGGAAAACCCGAACTCTACATCGACTGTGCCAACATCCAGCGTGCGCCAATTGGCGGTGACCTCGGCGGGCAGTCCGCCGGCGGCCGCCACGATCCGGTCGCGGGGGTCGCAAAGCGAATTCACGACGCCGATGGCTTGCGCATAGGAATTGGGGCGATTGTCATTGTAAGACACATTTTCAGCGACATATGCATCCCATTTGACCCGCGCATCCCGCGCAAAACCTGTCCATGACGCAGGAGCGGTGTAGCCGCGCAGTGCGGTAGCAAGCACCCCGATTGAGAGCTTGGCGTCCCCTACGACTGGTAGAGACATGTGTTTACCAGCGTCATGCCGCGCGGCGTTGATCGAGATGAACCGGGCGTCCTTGGCAAATGCGGTCCAACTGCCTGTCGTAAAGTCCTGTAAGCGCGTGCCCACAGCCAAGATCACATCGGCCTGTTCGGCGATCGCATTGGCGCTGTCGGACCCTGTCACACCGATCGGGCCGATGTTCAGGTCATGGGTCGCAATCATGTTGGCCCGACCCGCGATGGTTTCGACCACCGGAATTTGATGCGTTTCGGCAAAGTTTGTCAGTTCGGCAACGGCTTGCGAATACTGCACCCCACCGCCAGCGATGATCATTGGCCGTTTGGCCGATTTCAACAAAGCTGCGGCGTCCGCGATTTCGTCGACATCCGGCGCTTGGCGGCGGATGCGGTGTACCTTCTTTTCAAAAAAGATTTCGGGATAGTCATAGGTCCAGCCTTGTACGTCTTGTGGCAAACCCAAAAAAGTCGGTCCGCAATCGCCAGGGTCCAGCATGGTGGCGATGGCCGCCGGCAACGATTGGATGATCTGCGCTGGATGCGTAATTCTATCCCAATAGCGGGTGACCGGCTTGAAGGCGTCATTGGCGCCAAAAGTTGGATCGTTAAAGTTCTCCATCTGCTGCAAGACGGGATCAGGTAAGCGGCTTAGGAACGTATCACCGCACAACATAAGCATTGGTAAGCGGTTGGCATGGGCCAACGCCGCCGCGGTCACCAGATTGAGTGTGCCGGGTCCCGCACTTGCTGTGCAGAACATGAAGCGCTGCCGCAGCCATTGCTTGGCATAGCCGGCGGCCGCAAAGCCCATGCTCTGTTCGTTCTGACCGCGATACAGAGGAAGCGCCTCGCGATGGTCATAAAGCGCCTCGCCCAGACACGTCACGTTGCCATGGCCAAAGATACCGAAGCCGCCCCCGCACAAGCGCATTTCGTCTCCATCCACCACGATGTATTGGTTCGCAAGCCACCGAATAATGGCCTGTGCCGTGGTCAGGGTAACCGTTTTTTCCGTCACTTGATCGCTCCCCCGATGCAAGGATACCGATTGCCGCTTGCGCGAAATCTCAACCCAAGTTACAGCTTTTGCAATCGGTTGCAAACACTATCATCACCTGTTGGGAGAGCCGTCATGAAGAGCATCGGCATCGGCATTGTCGGGGGTGGTTACATGGGCAAGGCACATGCCGTTGCCATGTCTGCAGTTGGTGCAGTGTTCGATACGAAATTGCGTCCTCGCCTGGAAATGGTGGCCGCTGCATCGCCGGAAAGCGCAGCGCGCTATTGTCGGCAATTCGGCTTTTCGCGCGCGGCGGATGATTGGCGGCAGTTGATCGCCGATCCCGGCGTAGACGCCATCGTCATCGCGTCTCCACAGGACACGCACCGTGACATAGCCGAAGCGGCCTTTGCCGTGCAAAAGCCAGTGCTGTGTGAAAAACCGCTGGCGGACACGCTCGAAGACGCCCGCGCGATGGTCGATGCGGCGGAGGCATCTGGCGTCGTCAACATGGTTGGTTTCAACTACATTCGCACGCCCGCCAGCCAGTTTGTGCGCGCACTCTTGGCCGACGGCGCGATCGGTGACGTCACGTGGTTTCGTGGCGAGCATACCGAAGACTTTCTCGCCGATCCCACGACAGCGCATTCTTGGCGCTGCGACGGTATGGCAAATGGCAACATGGGGGACCTTGCGCCGCATCCGATCAACGCCGCGCTCGCCCTCATGGGGCCGATTTCCGAGGTCATGGCCGAAATCGAGACAGTGCACGCCGCTCGCCCAGGCGGCGCGGTCACAAATGACGACCATGCCCAGATCATGTGCCGTTTTGCCAATGGAGTGAAGGGACACATCTATTCCAGTCGCGTCGCAACCGGGCGAAAAATGGGATACGCCTATGAGATCCACGGCACAAACGGCGCGATCCGCTTCGATCAAGAAGACCAGAACGCAGTCTGGCTCTACCGTCGCGAAGGGTCCGAGGCGACACAAGGGTTTACTAAAATCCTGACGGGCCCAGCACATCCTGACTACGCGCCATTTTGCCAGGGCCCAGGGCATGGCACTGGCTATCAGGATCAGATCATTATCGAGGCCAAAGATTTCCTTGAGGCCATTGAAACAGGACACTCGGCTTGGCCCACTTTTCGCGACGGATTGGCCGTGGCCGAAGTGGTCGAAGCCGCTTTGAGATCGGCGCAGACCGGGGCATGGACCCCGGTGGCGCACGTCTAAGGAGTCACGCAACAATGACCATTCGCATCGGCAACGCGCCTTGTTCTTGGGGTGTCGAATTTGCCAAAGATCCACGCAATCCTGACTGGAAGACCGTGCTGAAAGAATGCGCCGAGGCCGGGTATAAGGGCATTGAACTTGGTCCGGTTGGATTTATGCCGGAGGACCCTGTCGAACTGGGCGAGGCGCTCGACGCGTATGGGTTGGAACTGATTGGCGGCGTGGTCTTCCGCGCCTTTTATGATCCGGCACAGTGGGACGACGTGCTGGACGGGGCAAAGCGCACGTGCGAGGCGTTAAAGGCGCATGGCGCGGAGCACTTTGTTCTGATTGACTCAATTTCGCCGCGCCGCGCGCCCACCGCAGGCCGAGGTGCAGAGGCCGAACAAATGGACGGCTCAGAGTGGACGGCTTACCGTGACCGGATCGTGACCATCGCCAAGATGGGCGCCGAAGACTACGGGCTTATCCCGGAATTGCATCCACATGCTGGTGGCTTCATGGACTTTGAGCCAGAGATTGAAAAGATCCTGCAAGACGTGGACGCCGACACTTTGAAGCTGTGCATAGATACCGGCCACTGCACTTATGCTGGCTTTGACCCAGTGACTTTCATGACACGTCACATGGATCGAATAACCTATGTTCACTTCAAGTCGACTGATGCCAAAGTAAAAGCAGACGCAATTGCCAATCGCACCGGGTTCTACGACGCTTGCGGTCAAGGCATTTTCTGTAACCTGTCCGAAGGCGAGGTCGACTTTCCCGCAGTGCGGCGACTGTTGCTTGAGAGTGGTTACGCAGGTTGGTGCACGATCGAACAGGATTGCGACCCTACACTAGATGTCTCGCCTATCGACGACGCGCGCGTGAACCGGGAATATCTTGAAACAATTGGCTTCACGTAAGGATTGACGGCGATGACAAAGCTGAAATGGGGTATGATCGGCGGCGGTGAAGGCAGTCAGATCGGACCGGCGCACCGCTTGGGCGCCCAAGCGGACGGTCTTTTTGAATTTACCGCAGGCGCATTGGACCACCGTCCGGATGCAGGACGCGAATACGCCCAGCGGCTGGGTGTGGCGCATGACCGTGCTTATGGCGACTGGCAAGATATGTTGGCGGGCGAAAAAAACCGCGACGACCCGATAGACCTTGTCACCGTGGCGACGCCAAACGCGACCCATTTCGAGATCACCAAGGCATTTCTCGAAGCAGGCTTTAACGTGCTGTGCGAAAAGCCCATGACCATGACCGTTGAGGAAGGCGAAGAGATCCTTCGCGTCGCGAAAGCGTCAGGAAAGATCTTGGCCGTGAACTACGCCTATTCCGCCTATCCGATGGTGCGCCAAGCACGCGCGATGGTGCGCGCAGGTGAGATTGGAAAAGTGCGCTTGGTTGTCACCAATTTCAGCCACGGCCACCACGGCGACGCAGCTGACGCGGACAACCCACGTGTGCGCTGGAGATACGATCCGGCTATGGCTGGGGTCTCCGGGCAATTCGCCGACTGCGGCATCCACGCGTTACACATGGCCAGCTTTATCTGCGACGACCAAGTCGAACGCCTAAGCGCTGATTTCGCCTCGGCGATCTCCAGCCGCGAACTGGAAGACGACGCCATGGTCAATTTCCGAATGTCAGGGGGGACAGTTGGGCGGCTGTGGACATCCTCGGTCGCCATCGGCCGTCAGCACGGGTTCGAGATCCAGGTCTTCGGTGAAACCGGAGGGTTAAAATGGCACGCCGAGCAACCGAACCAACTGATCTATACCGCCCTGGGCGGACGCACGCAGATCATCGAAAAGGGGGAAGCGGGCCTGCATGACGACGCAACACGGCTGTCACGCGTCGCCATTGCCCATCCCGAAGGTTTCCCGTTAGCCGTCGCTAATATCTATTGCGACCTTGCGGATGCGATACGTGGAGAACATCGCGACGGTTTGCCCGGCGCAGAAGATGGCCTGCGCTCAATGGCTGCGGTGCACACGGCCGTGGCATCGGCGCGCGCGGGCGGCGCTTGGATGGATGCACGACCGCCCGTTTTCCGCTAAGTTCGCGTACTCGGAGCCTGATCTTCTAAGCCTGATCCAATGACGCGCAGAGGTCAAACCTTGCGCCGCAGGGTTCCGCGTTCGATGACTTTGCAAGGGAATAGACGCGCCTTGGGCTCTCGGTCCGGCACGTCTAACGCGCTCGTGATCCTTTCAATCGACGCCTCGATAATGTTGGCGATGGGCTGATGTATCGTCGTAAGGTCGATGTTTTCCCAGCGGGCCATTTTCATATCGTTGAGCCCGATGACACCGACATCCTCCGGCACGGAAAGCCCGGCATCGGCAATTGCAGACATGGCCCCGATAGACAGCACGTCGTCACCGCAGAAATAAGCCTCGGCGGGCGTACTTCGCAAAAGCCGCTGCATCTCGGCGCGCCCCGCGTCAAAGGTATAGCCGTCAGCAAACGAACACGTGACCTCGATCCCGACCGCGCCCGTCAGGACATCGCGAAACCCGGCCAACCGGTCTTGGGTGGACGTAGCTGGTTCCGGCCCCCCCAAGAACGCAACGTTTTTGTACCCCCGCGCCAGCAACTCACGCGCGGCCATTCGGCCACATTCGAAGTTGTCGATCCCAACGATATCCACGTGCGGCTTTTCCGAAACACGGCCGAAACTGTGCACAACGGGCATGCCAGCATCGCGGAAGGCACGCGAAAACCCCGAAGGCAACGTCGATGAGGCGACGATCACGCCATCCACTGAATACGCTCGCAGCATGCGAACCGAGTTCTCCGGGTCCGTTTCATCGGAAAGGTTGACAAGAAGCGGGCGTAATCCGCGTTCCTGCAGCCCCCGCGTGAACAAGTCGAACACCTCCAGAAAAAACGGGTTATGAAAGTTGTTCGACACCAATCCGATCATCTTCGTGCGCCCGGTGGTCAAAGAGGAGGCCAGCGCGTTGGGATGATATCCCAAATCGGACGCCGCCCGTTCGACCCGCGCCCGGGTCTTTTCTGAAACAGAGGCACCCGGCGTGAAGGTTCGCGACACCGCCGAGCGGGAAACTCCCGCGCGCTCGGCCACTTCCTTCAACGTGATCGCCATTCTATCGTCCCTTTGAAACCGATTGCGCCTTGTGTCAGATCGACCCAGCTTCAACCATGAAATTGTTCGCGCTGCACATGGCGGCGTCATCAGACGCGAGAAACAAGATCATGCGCGCCACATAAACCGGATCAATCGGGTCAGGTAGGCATTGGCGCGCGATATGCTTGGACAAGGCGTCTTGTGTAACCCACAACTCCTTTTGTCGATCGGTCATGATCCAACCGGGAACGACCGTGTTCACCCTAATCCTGTGTTGCCCCAGATCGCGTGCCATGGTGCGGGTCAATCCATGTACAGCCGATTTCGCTGTTGCATATGCGGGAAAGCCACCGCCAGCTTCCCACCAAGAGTTTGAGCCCACGTTAATTATAGAGCCGCCGCCGATGTCTATCATGCCGGGTGCGACAGCTTGAATCGCAAAGAACATGTGACGCAGATTGGTTTGCATGCGCTCGTCCCAGTAGTCTGCAGTCACGTCGCGCCAATCATGACGGTCGTCGCGTGCGGCATTGTTCACCAGAACATCCGCAGGCCCGAGCTTTCGGGCCAGCTCTGAAAACGCGGCTTGCAACGCGTCAATGTCTCTTAGGTCGCAATAGGCGAAAGCATGACTGCCCTGCAGGTCGCCAAGCAGGCCGTGCGCGGCATCTGCATTGAAATCAACAAAACCCACCTTGGCACCTTGCGCTGCGAACGCGCGAGCAGTTGCCGCTCCAATTCCCGATGCGCCGCCTGTCAAATAGACCGTCTTGCCGTTCAAGCTTGGATAATTTGCAAAGTCTTTCATCCGTCTCGTTGTGCGATCCATTCGACCTCTGGCGCAAGCTGAAAACGCCATTTGCGCATGGGGCCGGCCATAACATTTAGATAATACATGTCGAAGCCATAAGGCGCGCCACACGGGTGGTGTCCTTTGGGAACCAGCACCACGTCTCCATCGCTGACGGCCATGGTCTCATCCAGCGTGCGATCATCGGTATAGACCCGTTGAACGCCGAAGCCACCTTTCGGATTTAGGCGATGGTAGTAGGTTTCTTCCAGGTAGGTTATGCGCGGGAAATCATCTTCGTCATGGCGATGGCTTGGATAGCTTGACCAATGCCCGGCCGGTGTAAAGACCTCTGTAACCAACAGACTGTCGGCAAAGTCCTCGGCCTCCATAGCGATATTATTGATGTAGCGTGTGTTCGCGCCAGTGCCGCGCTGGGTCAGGGTGATACCGTCGGGACCTATGCGGCGAGCTTGGTGCGCCCCTTTGAGGACGGGCGCAGAACAGACCGCAACAACGCAATCCGTTGTGGCCACAGCCTCCCAGTCGCACCCGTTCGGCAGATAAAGACAATGTGGCGGCAACTTTTCAAATACATCCATTCGTTCGCCCAGAACGCCCCAATCTCGGTCTGCGCCTGTGATCCGCGCCTTGCCTTCGACCATCACGAGAATAACTTCACGGTCCCCGGTCACCTCACGCGCGGTTTCGCCAGCGCGCAAATGGTAGAGCCCAAACCCGACATAGCGCCAACCTGCACTGTCAGGTGTAATATCATGAACTTTGCCAGTGGCGCGTTGGGGTTTGCGCAGCAACTTGGGCATAATCTCTCCTGACTACGGAAGCCGCCTTTTATGGTTAGCGTCCAACGCAGCGATGAACGCGTCGTCGCTCATGCCCTCGTCCAATGCGCGCGCAACCAAGTCGGCCTGGCTTTCCGAGGCCAGTCCACCAATGGGCGGATCGGTATCCAGGTTCGTCGGAAAGGGATATCCTTCCGCGGCTGCACCAATCGCCGCATCACGTGCGGCGCCAGAGAGGCCAAGGTCGCGCAAGGCGGGAAACAGCGCCCTAACCATCGAGGTGCGATCGATCCGTTCCAGCGTACGGCCCATGGGCGAGCCGATTTGCATCAAGTTCGCCATGCGGTGGATGTTGTCCGAGCGATTGTCGCCCGCGGCATGGAATGTGGCCGGGTTGAAAAAGAGCGCATCGCCCTTTTCAAGCGGCAGTTGCACATGGCGAGCTTCAAAAACATCTCGAAACTCTGGCAGCAGCGTCGCGATGTATCCCGGCCCGTAGCGCTGCGAATTCGGCAAAAGCTTGGTCGGCCCGCTTTCGATGGGCATGTCACAATGGACGACAGCGCCCTGCAGCGTCAGCGAAGGTGACAGTTGGTGGATGTGGGCCGGGAAGGCCTGCGCTTGGTCCTGTGTCATAAAGCCCAAGTGATAGTCCCGGTGGCAGGTCTGCGCTTTGCCGCCTGGCCGGACGAGGTTGACCTGCGTCGTCATCTGCCACCATGGACCCAACCATGCCTCACTCACTGCCGCGATGGCAGGACTTGCAAAATAACGGGCAAAAGTTCTCGGGTCTCGCAGGCAGAGCTTTTGCAACGAGTTCCAAACACGGTCGTTTGCACCGCGTTCTCCAAAGTGATCACCGCCGCTCCCGACAGCATGTTCTTCATCAATGATTGCATGGAACGCTGAACTGGCCGCGTCTACCGCATCAAGATCCGAAATCGCGCCCTTTAAGACCAACGCCCCGGATAGATCACCCAAAACCCGGGCCCATTCGGCCATCAAAGCCGCTCGGGTATCGGGCGCGGAGAGCGCTTGGACCGTGTCTGCTGCTGCGTAGATAGGGATGTTCTTCCGCACATCTGCCGTGAAACGCACGTCACCCGGAGCAAGCGCCTCTGCGATCAGTTCCTCAAACTCCGCGATCCGGCAGTCCTGAGTTGTGTAATATGCCATGGCTTTATCCCAATTCGTACGGCGCAACCGCCCGACCTGTTGCCACCGATTGCAGCGCCGCCTCGGCCAACTCCAGCGCACGCAGCCCGTCCTCGCCCGTCGTCGGCATGTCCGCCTCGTCGGCTACGGCCTGCACAAAGGCTGCAATCTCATTGGCGTAAGCCGCGACATACCGGGTCATGAAAAAGTTCAATAGCGGCGGACGATGGTAGCCTGTGGCATCGGCTATCTCGATATTTGCTTCGTGCTGGTTACGCGCAGACACCGCGCCCATCGATCCATGCACTTCGATCCTTTGGTCATAGCCATAGGCTGCGCGTCGGGTATTTGTGATCGTGCACTGCTTGCCACTCGCGGTGGCTAGGATCACGTTGACACTGTCATAATCGCCGAGCCGGCCGATTTCTGGATCTGTCAGCACGCTTGCGGTGGCTTGAACCGAGGCGACGTCTTCATTGAGCAGCCAACGCGCCACGTCAAAATCATGGATCGTCATGTCCCGAAAAATCCCGCCCGAACGCGTGATGTAGTCTCCCGGTGGAGGGCCCGGGTCGCGCGACGTCAGCGTGACCATCTCGACCTCGCCAATGCGCCCCTGATCAATCGCCGCCTTCAATGCCATGAAATCGGGATCAAATCGACGGTTGAAGCCCAACATCAACCGCCCGTCTTCGGCCTTTACCACATCCAAACACGCGCGGACGCGGTTCACGTCCAGATCAATTGGCTTTTCGCAGAACACTGCTTTGCCCGCGCGCACGAATTGCTCGATTAGGTCGGCATGCGTGTCTGTCGGAGTGCAGATCACAACCGCGTCGACGTCATTGGCCTCTGCGATCTCGTCAATTTCGCGGATGTCACAACCATAGCTTTTTTGGACCGCGCGGGCCGTCTCGGCGAATGGTTCCGCGACAGCAACAAGGTTCGCACCCAGCGTGGATGAAACAGCCGAAGCATGCACTTGGCCAATTCTACCAGCGCCCAGTATGGCAATGCGCAGGGTCATTAGAGTGCATGCTCCATGTACTCTTCGCCGGTTTTGGCGCCGGTGATATAGGCAACCACGTCCTGCCCGTCCGTTTCCTCTTTTTTGAGGTTGGCTACGATCCTGCCGCGACGGAACACGACGATCCGGTCAACCAAGTCCATCACCTGCCGCATGTTGTGGCTGATCAAGATCAACGGCTCTCCCGCCTCTTTCAGCGTACGCACGATATTCTCAACCTGCGCTGTCTCCTGCACGCCCAGCGCAGCCGTTGGCTCGTCCATGATGGTCAAGCGCGAATGGAACGTTGCGGTGCGTGCGATGGCCACACATTGGCGTTGGCCACCCGACATGTTGCGGATCGTGTTGCGAATATTTGGGATCTTCACAGCCGTACGGTTCAGCCCGTCAATCGTCGCCTGCTGCATGCCCCTGTAATTCAGAAGGCGGAACGGACCGAGCCAATTGGCCCACGTCATTTCGCGTCCCAAAAACAGATTGTCCGGCACGTCCAAGTCGTCTGCGAGTGCAAGCGTCTGGAACACCGTTTCAATCCCGGCCTCGCGCGCATCAAGGGGGCCTGCGAAATTCACTTCCTCGCCATAAAGCCAGACCTTGCCACGGGTGCGCTGTTCGACACCGGTAATTTGCCGGACAAATGTGGATTTGCCTGCACCGTTGTCGCCCATGATTGCGATATGCTCGCCCTTGCGCATTTCGAAATCGGCACCTTCCAGCGCATGGACCCCACCATAGTGCTTGGTCAAATCCTGCGTCTTAAGCACGACTTCCCGCGTGTCCGTGTCCGGGGTGCGATCCTCGGCGCGAGAGGTGCCGGTGTTTGCATTATTGTCCATTGTCAGCCCCTCTAAGTTCGATTGCGTTGTCGGTACTGGTCCAAGACCACGGCTGCGATGATGACACCGCCCATCGCGATCAGCTGATACGAGCCATCGAGCTTTACATACGTAAAGCCAGACTGAATGACCCCGATCACCATGGCCCCCAATACCGTACCGATAATTGATCCGCGCCCACCGGTCAGACTGATGCCGCCGATCACCGCCATGGCGATGGCGTAGAGCTCGTAGAATTGGCCCATTCCGGCTTGCGCGGTCGAGGCCTTGGCACACAGCACAATGCCCGCAAAAGCCGCAAGCATGGCAGCGATCATGTACACAAGGATCTTGTGGCGCTTCACGTTGATCCCGGACATACGCGCAGCTTCCTCGTTCGAGCCAATCGCATATGTGTGCTTACCATAGACCGTGTAGCGCATGATCAAATGGAAGATCACGGCCAGGATAAGGAACCACCAGACCGGATTCATCCCCTGGCCAATGAAGGCGAAGGCTTCCGTTGGGAAAGAAACCGGGTTTCCGCCAGACCAAGACTGCGCAATACCGCGGCAGATCAGGAACATGCCTAGCGTTGCGATGAAAGGCGGTATCCGTAGGAAGGCAATGAATGTGCCGTTAATGATACCAATCAATGCGCCAAACGCGAGCCCGACGACGATCGGCACAATCACAGGCAGGTCCATGGCCCAGGGGCCAAACAGCGCCTTTGGGTTTGGATTTCCGTTGACCAATGCGGTCTGCGCAAAGCTCATTGCGATCATGGCCGTTGCCGCGACCAATGGTCCCGAAGATAGGTCGATCCCAGCCGTGATAATAACCTGCGTCACCCCAAGAGCGATGATGCCGATAATAGCGACCTGCAAAATGATAATCTGCAAGCGCGCCTCGTTGAAGATACTGTCGAAACGATCTTTCGTGTCGAACAGGAAGCTTTGCCCGCGCATGTAGGGGGCCGTTTGACCGATGATCTCGAAGATCACGACGATGATAATCAGCGCCAGTAGAATGTTGAGTTCATTAGGCCAGGACCGCTTCGATTTATCGAAGACCAGACCGCCGGTTCCATGACTGGTATCTGCCATGCTCACCCCCAGTGTGTTGTCTAAAAGGGCGGCGCACCGGATGCGCCGCCTGTGAACTAAGCGACTGGGTGCTTAGTTTTTGTCGAGGAAATCACCCATGTTCTCTGGTGTCACCAGCACGAACGGGATGTAAACTTTGCTGTTGACGTCCTCGCCTGCGACCAGCTTGAGCGCAGCGTCGATGGAACCGGTGCCTTGACCAACGGAGTCTTGGAACACTGTCACATCGTAGTCACCCGCAGCCATCACGACCAAAGCGTCCTGGGATGCGTCAACACCGCCGACCTGAACGTCAGCCATGTCGATACCAGCCGCTTTCATCGCTTGAATTGCCCCAATGGCCATTTCGTCATTGTTGGCCAGAACGAAATCGAACGGCTCACCCGCGGACAGCCAGTTTGTCATAAGGTCTTGCGCTTCATCGCGCGACCAGTTGGCAGGCTGCTCATCGATGATTTCCATGAAGTTGCACATGTCCATGCCGATCACGTCGTAGACATCCTTGGAACGTTGAACTGCCGCTTGGTTGGACAGCTGACCGTTCATCAAGTAACCGCGTGCGCCGTTGCCTTTGCCTTCTGCGCGCAGGTTCTTGCAGACCTCAAAGGCCGACAGTGTACCGGACTCGATCTCGTTTGACGCAACGAAGGCCTGGGTTGGCGGCAGCTCATTTACATTGTCTGGTTCACGGTTGACGTAGACCAAAGGCACGTTGCCAGCAGCTGCGGACACGGCCGCACCAGCTGAAGTATCGACGATGTTTACAATGATCGCGTCAACGCCAGAGGCGACGAAATTCTTAACTTGGTCGATCTGCTTGGCAAGGTCATCGGTCGCGTCGACCTGCTGGTAAGACAGGCCATCGATCGTGCCTGCATACTCTTCCATGCCGTTGCGCAGCACTGTCAGCCAGTTGTCGTCGAACCGCGAAAAGGTCGCGCCGATTTCTTGCGCAAAAGACGACGTGCCCATCACGGACATCAACGCGGTTACTGCGATAAGGGTCTTCTTCATTGTTTCCTCCCAAAGTTGGTGTCCGGAGCACCGCTTTAAAATCCGGAAAGCCCCATGCCGGGACAACTCACCCCCACATCACGCAGCCATTTTCTGCACGTGCGAGGATATGAAACTCATTGAAGCGCGGATTGCATCATCGGGTGCGGCCAGGGCGTGCACCTCGGGCGCGAAGCACTCAAAGGAAAACACCCCGTCAAACCCGGCGCTTAGGAATGCGCTTACTTGGCCTAGGTTGTTCAGCCGATCCTGGTCATCAACCAAGACCCTGTGATGGTCTTCCATGTCAGATACTGACACCTGTGGATCCCGCACGCCGGAAATATGCACAATCCCAGTTTTGTCAGGGTAGATGTCGACATCGCCAGCTAGGGTGTGGTGAAAGGTGTCGTGAACCAGTTTTATCCGACTGTCCGCGCCAAAGGTCGCAAGCGCCGAAACCAGCTCGGACTTGCTGCGGAGCGATGATTGCCGAAAGCCTAGTGGCTCTACGAGCGCAGTCATCGCCGCAGCATCGAGCATTGGCAGGCATGCCTCCAACGCGCGCATAAGATCGCTCTTGCGCGCTTCAGCATCCAAACCGGTACCATCGTTGCAAGGGATCAGGCTAATTGATTCAGCACCCGCCTCCTGAGCGGTCTCGATCAAAGCATGCGTTTCAGCGGCAATCGCATCTGACCAGCGATTGAAAGGTTGGATTTGGCTGAGACCTAAGAGCCTGAGCCCGCACGCCCGGATCTCACGACCAGCTATGTCAGCAGAGACACCGTCAAAGAACGGACGGCCTAGGTCGTTGCGCGCCTCGACACCAACGCAGCCCAGTTGCGCCGCGGTTTCGACGAAAACGCCGAAGGGCACGTTGGGCATGGTGATTTGGTTCAAGCCGTAGTTCGGCATGTGTCTCCCTGTCGGCGCTATGTTCAGGTTTTTTTGGACGTCCCGAATCCTGCGACAGGTCCACTGTGCGATCAAGGCGACATCTGCGTCAACACAATTTTGCAATCGGTTGCAAAGTTTGAGGTTGCGCCGGAAACTTGTGAAAGCTGCGACCCACGACCCGCTTCGGCCACCTGCCCGCAGCACTGCAAGCAGTCACAAAATTGGGGTACAATTGACCATCAAAACGCGCGCGCACGTAAGCTCCGCACGCTGTTTTGCTTTCGCCGATCTGCACGGCATGAAGCATCGAAAGAATGTTCGTTAGAGCAGCTTGATGGCGCAGATGTTCAATAGATGGAATGAGCCAGACGGGCCCTTTCGGGCCTCCGACACGTCCTTTGGTCTAAGCTGATCGAAGCGCACGAACGGCGGGAAGATTTGGTGGTTTCATGATTGGTTCGGTGACCTGCTGCGTTCGGAGACTGCGTTTATCTGCGCAGCACGGCTTTTCACTCCGGTGCCTGTTCGCCAGTCGCAAATTCAAAAGATCTGGCGACGATCTTTTTGACAGCCGTGAGTTCATCTTCGTCCCGCGGCGAGAAAATCATAACCAAACCAGATGGCCATTGACCCTGCGTGACCAGGTAGTGGTCTTCGCCCCAGCCCGCTTTTTTGACCACCTCCACATCCTCGACAGGCAGCACAAGGTGCATGCTCCCATTGTCGGGCTTTGGGTGGATATGAGCAAACTCACGCCCAATCATGAAAGCGGTCTGATTGCCAGGCACGCCATCCTGCAAAACCAATGCGCGCGACCCGGGCACAGAGATACCGCTGGCCTCCTCGTTGACGTTCGGCAGTGCGAAGCACCACGCGTGCAGTTTATCGATAATTTCGTCCGAGCCGTGCTGGTTTAGCTGAGAATGGGGGAGTTGCCCAAGCGTTTTTGGGGCTGGCCCAGAGCGTTCGGGAAGTCTGAGGGGAGTGCGCATCATGAGCTCCATTGTGTTGAACGCGCATATAATATCGATGTATTGCTGCAAGTGAATTTCAGAACTATGCAAATGAGCATTGCATGAAAGCACAGAAGTCTTGGGCGAACCTAAACCTTGAATGGGCTGACATGCCCTACCTCTTGTCAGTTTGTGAGGCCGGTAGCCTTGCAGGGGCAGCCCGGCTGCTGGGCGTAAACCATTCAACGGTTTTCCGACGCGTCGAAGCGGCGGAGGCACGCCTTGGCGTGCGGCTTTTTGAACGCCTCGCGCGCGGATACGTGATGACTGCAGCGGGGCAACGTTTCTATGAGCGCGGCATCCAACTTTGCAAGGGCATGGACGAGATTGAACGTGAACTGAGCGGACAGGATCTGCGTCTAGAAGGCCCCCTGACTGTCACAACAACGGACTCGCTGCTGCATTGCCTTGCGCCCTTGTTTGCACAGTTCCAAGATATGCACCCTGCCGTGGAACTGCGACTGTTCTCGGATGTGCAGGCGCTTGATCTCATGCAACGGAACGCGGATATCGCGATCAGGCCAACGAACGCGCCTCCCGAACACTGGATCGGACGAGATCTGTCAAAACTGTCGTTTGCGACATATGCGCACCAGAACTATTGGAAGACTGTTCAAGATGCGGACGCGGAAGCGTATCACTGGGTCTTGCTTGGCGACGACTTGAGCCAAACCCCGATGAGTAAACTCACTCTGCAACACAAACATGAGCAGGCAAAGTCCACCGTGCTAAACACGATGATGAGTGTGTTTGAAATGGTGAACGCTGGCTTGGGAATTGCTGCGATGCCTTGCTATCTTGGCGAGAAACACAAGCACCTCATGCGCATCCATGAGCCTGACGACAGCGCCAATTGGCGCCTATGGCTCTTAGCGCATCCAGATGTTCGGCGCAGCGCACGAGTGAACGCATTTTATGACTTCGCGACGAAGAATATCGACAGCAAAGCCTTCGGTGCGCCATAGGCAATTTTCTGGCCTTTGGTCGTCCCCCACTGAAGTGGTCCTCCGCAACCTTTAGGAATAGGGAGGAAGACCAAGGCCAACAAGCGCTCGAAACCCGAAGACAGTGTCACGAAGTTACGGCAGGTTGAGGTTCTGACGGGGCAAGGCATACCGCGTTTTGTTGCGATCCGTGTCGATAGGAAGCTGAACTCAGACATCGTGATTGAGGCGCTAAGCGACTCGTTCATCCTGCGCGGCAGCCTGTTGTATATCCGGTCTGACAACGGCCCCGAGTTTGTTGCTCGAGACGTCAATGACATTGCCTGAGTTGAGCCTGCTAAAGACTAGCGCGCGGGTCTGAAACAGTTACAAAAGCTTCACCCATGCTGCATTGCGTTTTGAACTTCGAACGCAGGCATCCACAAACGCGACGCCCTTTAAGCCGTCGCCAACGCTGGGATACATTACCTGAGCATCCGGTGTTGTTCCCGCTTGATGTGCCCGTATCGCTGACGCCGCTTCGCTGTAAATATTTGCAAAGCCCTCAAGATACCCCTCTGGATGCCCAGGCGGGGTCCGGCTGACCCGCGCAGCTGCGCTTCCAGAACCTGCTCCGCCACGCGTAATCAACCGTTTGGGCTCGCCGAACGGGGTGTACCAAAGATAATTGGGATCCTCCTGCGCCCATTCTAAGCCGCCCGCTTCGCCGTAAACGCGGATGCGTAAGGCGTTCTCGTTGCCGGGTGCCACTTGGCTGGACCAGAGCATGCCACGTGCGCCATCCGCAAATCGCAGCATTACATGCGCGTTATCGTCGACTTGCCGTCCAGGCACGAATGCTTGCAGGTCTGCGGCAAGTTCAACGGCTTCCAGGCCGGTAACAAAGCACGCAAGATTGTATGCATGAGTGCCGATATCGCCCGTTGATCCACCCGCGCCAGAGCGTGCGGGGTCTGTCCGCCACTCTGCTTGTTTGAAATCTTGCTCGACCGTCAGCCAATCTTGCGGATACTCAACCTGAACGACCCGCACTTTGCCGATCTCTCCGCCGTTCACCATCTCGCGCGCTTGGCGCACCATAGGATAGCCCGTGTAATTGTGCGTGAGGATAAAGAGCGCATCCGAGCTTTCAGCGGCCTTCACGAGCTTCTTCGCATCGCCCAGCGTTGATGTTAACGGCTTGTCGCAAATCACATGTATGCCACGTTTGAGAAACTCGCGCGCAGCCTCGTAGTGGACGTGATTGGGGGTGACGATGGAAACCGCCTCAATCCCCTCTTTCAGTCGCGCTTCACGAATGGCCATGGACTTGAAGTCGTCATAAATGCGCGGCAAGCCCAAGGCCTCGCCGCTTGCGCGGGACTTCTCAGGCGTCGAGGAAAGTGCGCCGGCAACCAGCTCAAAATGGTCATCGATGCGGCTTGCGATGCGATGGACACCACCGATGAACGCGTCGTTGCCGCCGCCCACCATACCAAGTCTGATGCGTGCCATATTAACCTATCCCCAGCATGTTGCGATTGGCAGCCTCATCTGTGCCGCCATCTGCGAAATCATCGAATGCAACCTCTGTAGGTCGGATAATGTGGTCACGGACGAATGCGGCACCCTCGCGGGCACCATCTTCGGGATGCTTGATCGCGCATTCCCACTCCACGACAGCCCACCCGTCAAAGCCGATGGCCGTAAGCTTGGAAAAAATGGCCTTAAAGTCGACCTGGCCATCCCCCAAAGACCGGAAGCGACCAGCCCGATTGACCCAGGACTGGAACCCGCCGTAGACGCCTTGACGCCCCGTCGGATTGAACTCCGCATCTTTGACATGAAACATCCCGATGCGGTCGGCATAGATGTCTATGTGATCAAGATAGTCCAGGCACTGGAGCACGTAGTGCGACGGATCATACAACATCCGCGCTCGGTTATGGTTCCCTGTTCGCTCAAGAAACATCTCGTAGGTTACGCCGTCGTGAAGATCCTCGCCCGGGTGGATTTCGTAGCAAACGTCAACACCGCATGAATCCGCGTGATCCAGAATGGGAGTCCAACGCGCGGCAAGCTCGTCAAAGGCGGCTTCGACCAACCCGGCTGGTCGTTGCGGCCAGGGATAGACATAGGGCCAAGCCAGCGCGCCTGAGAAGGTCGCATGCGCTGTGATGCCCATGTTCTTTGACGCAGAAAGTGCCATTTTGACCTGATCAACCGCCCAAGCCTGACGTGCGCTCGGGTTTCCGCGAACGCTCTCGGCTGCAAACCCGTCAAAGGCCGTGTCATAGGCCGGGTGAACGGCCACAAGCTGACCTTGCAGATGGGTCGACAACTCTGTCACCTCTACACCATTCGCCGCAGCGACCCCTTTGAATTCATCGCAGTAGTCTTTGCTCTGCGCCGCTGCCGCCAGATCAATCAACCGGTCATCCCAGCTAGGCACCTGCACGCCAACATAACCGCACTCTGCCGCCCACTTGGTGATACTATCCCAAGAATTGAACGGCGCTTCGTCGCCTGCAAACTGCGCAAGAAAGAGCGCAGGCCCCTTTATAGATTTCATGTGACCCTCCCTAAAGTCTCACTTCATCGACTTCAGATTTTCCTGAAGTACGATGTCGATTCTAATATTTTCCTGGCTTTCAATGACAGGTGTTTTGTCGCATTTTGCGCGTAGTACACGGAGTGCGCTTCTGGCAACATGTCCGGTGTTCTGTGTGATGACTGCGTCAATGACGCCTTGGCGTAAAAGTGTAGCGGAGTTTTCAGTCAACTCGTGGTCGATCAACACGGGTCGCTCGGGCAAGTCTGCAGCGGAGATTGCGCGCGCAATCCCCTTCACGCTCGCGCCCACGGAATAGATCCCAATTGCATCTCTATTTTGCTGCAAAGCTCTTAGCGTGACAGCTTCCGTGTGAACGGGGTCTTCTTGACCTTCTAAGCTTGGCAGCGGTTCAAGATGGGAAAATTCTGCGCTGACGACCTGGTCAAAACCAAGGCGGCGTTCGATCATGTCGCGCGACTGCTTATTTGTGATGACGACAATTACCTTGCCGTGCCGTCCGCGTGTAAAACGCCCCAAAAGCGTGCCGGCCGTACGCCCTGCGGCAATGTTATCGATGCCAACGAAGTGATCGCGATCCGAGTTGGGTTGGTCGGAGACCAAAGAGACCACAGGAATTCCGCGTTTGCGCAGATCGGCAATTGCATCGCGCACCAGAGGCGTCTCTTTCGCCATGATCGCCAACCCGTCCACTTCGCCTGCGTCAAGATCAGCGAGTTTCGCCGCAAGCCCAGTGTGGTCGTGGTTTGGCACGCGGATCGTGCGCACCTCTGTTCGGTTCTGTGGTGCGTTGGTGATGACCTCTGCAATGCCCTTTTCGAGGCTGGCGATAAACTGCCCTTTCCAATCTGGCAAAACAAACACAAACCGATAGGTTTTTTGTCGTGCCAGATTGGCGGCGGCTGTGTCGCGCACATAGCCCAACTGCGCAATCGCGTGTTGGACCTTCTGGATCGTCACCGACCGCACGCCCGGGCGTTCGTTCAGCACACGGTCCACAGTCGCCAAGCTCACGCCTGCCACCCGGGCAATGTCATTGACCGTTGGTTTTGCAACGACTGTGAGGCGCGGTTCAGTCAGCTTACCCCTCCATCTCTTTGGCAAGCGCTTCAAAGAGGAGTGCCACGGCTTCGGCCCCAGGATCGTTGTGGCCCTTGAGATTTTCTTCGGGCACATAGGCTGCGCGGCCGGCTTTGGCACGATGGATTGCCGCAGTGCTATCGGCCCCTTTGCGCGCGGCAGCCGCCGCCTGCGCGATCCCGTTTGGCAAAGCCTCTAGTGCAGGCGATAGCGCATCGATCATGGTGCGATCCCCCACTTGTGCACCGCCGACTTGGCTCACCCGGTTAAGTCCTTCGGCCAGCGCAGATTGAACGCTCGCTCCGTTTGAGCACGCATCTCCTGTCGCATTGAAATAGATCGCGAGGATCACACCGGATGACCCCCCCATGGTCTGGCTTAGCTCATTCCCAAGTGCCGGGAAAAGCTGCGTAAGGTCAGCCAGAGGCATGCGGTCAAGGCTCGACTTAAGCGCGCGGGCTGCCGTCGCAAGTGTACTGCCCGTATCACCGTCACCGGATTTTGCATCAAGCGTATTAAGCGCCGTCTCGGATGAAATCAAAAGATCGGCCACATTCTCGATAATGCTGCGGGTCTTGTCGTTCTCAGACGGGATTGGTTCAATTGGCGTCAACCCGTCCGGAAGACCCACAACAGGCGGCGTCACAACAGCCATCATCCCAGGCCAAGCGGCAAGCGGAACGGGCTCGGCAAGTGCCGCTTTTTCGGCGGCTGTGACCTCCATGATCGAAACTGAAAAGCCATGCATGTCGAGTGATGTCATCAGCAAAGCGGGTCCGATGACGTGCTGCGCCAATCCTGAACGCGTAAAGGCATGGGTCAACACCGACATCTCAAGCGGGGTCGTGGAGCCAAGGTTATTCACAATGGCCACAACATCGCCTGTGGCGCGTCCTTTGAGCTTCTCAACAACAGTGTCCATGGCTCCCATCGCGGTTGAGAATTCGACCTGCTCGATGCCTGGTTCTCCATGGATGCCCAGTCCAAGTTCTGCTTTGCCCTCACCGATGCGCGCTTCTTTCTGCGAGCCTGGAACGGTACATGTGTCAAGGCTCATGCCAATCGAGGCAACTTTAGCTATCACGGATCGCGCGGCCTCGGTCACGGCGGAAAGATCCGCGCCACTTTCGGCCAGCGCACCGGCGATCTTGTGGACAAAGAGCGTGCCCGCAACGCCCCGCGGCTGCGGCAAGTGCGGAAGGGCGATGTCGTCATCGACAACCACCATTTCGACTTTGCGCCCCAAGGCGCGCGCGCGCTCAGCCGCGAGGCCAAAGTTCAGCCGGTCCCCGGTGTAGTTCTTAACGATCAAAAGGCAGCCTGCGTCGCCAGTGACAGCGAGAATTCCTGCAAGCACAGCCTCGACGGAGGGCGACGCAAACACCTCACCACAGACCGCAGCGGTCAGCATACCCTGGCCCACAAACCCGGCGTGGGATGGCTCGTGTCCAGAGCCCCCGCCCGAGACAAGCGCCACCTTGGATTTGTCCCAGTCAGACCGAAACACAACCTTTATGTGGGGATAGCCGTCGAGCCGCGACAGCGCGCCTCCGGACGCCGCAAGCAACCCGTCAATAGCTTCTGTGACCAAATTCTCTTTGGTGTTTATGAACTGAGCCATGTTTGCCCTCCCTTAAGCCACACGCTTGCCCGCGGCATCAAAGTACAACGGGTTGTGCGGGGTGATCTTGATCTTTGCCTGGGTCGTGTAGTTTTGGTGCGGGTCGCTCAACGTGGTGATGGCGTGTCCGCGGACGTCAAGGTGCAGCCGGGTCTGATCGCCCAGGTGCTCAGAGCGCAGAACGGTCGCCTCTATGCCATCGCTCTTCAGGTCAGATTGCAGAATATTCTCGGGTCTCAGCCCGATTTGTGCGCCCTTGTGCGCTCCGGGAAAGAGGTCGGCAGGCAGAATGTTGATGCGCGGAAGGCCCAGCCTGCTCGCAACATAAACACTCTTTGGGTTTTCGTATATTTCCTTTGGCGTACCGTATTGCACCAGCTTGCCGCCTTCCAGCACCCCGATATGGGTGGCCATTGTCATGGCTTCGATCTGGTCGTGGGTGACATAGAGCAAGGTGGACCCCAAATCGGACTGGATGCGCTTCAACTCGACCCGAAGATCAGCGCGCAGCTTGGCGTCGAGAGAGCTGAGCGGTTCGTCCATCAGGTAAATCTGTGGATCACGCACCAACGCGCGCCCAATCGAAACGCGCTGCATTTCGCCGCCAGACAGCGCAGTGGCCTTGTTGTCGAGTTTGTGTGGGATCTGCAAAATCTCAGCGATCTCATGGACTTTGCGGGTAATAACATCTTCGGGTGTTTTCAGTATCGGCGAGCGCAACGGGAAGGCCAAATTATCGCGCACAGACAAATGCGGATAAAGCGAGTATTGCTGAAACACCATGGCGACATCCCGCTGCGCGGGGGTGTCCGTTGCAACGTCGCGACCGCCGATATGGATGCTCCCGGTATCGAGCGTCTCCAGGCCGGAAATCAGCCGCAGCGTTGTCGTCTTGCCCGCGCCAGTCGGGCCCAGCAGAACGACGAATGCGCCGTCTTGGATGGTCATGGTGATGCCCGTGACGGCCTGGGTCGCCCCAAAGGCTTTGGACACATTATTGAGACTAACCTCAGCCATGGATCACGCCTTCGTTCAGTTCCGATTTCAACGCTCGCCCTGATTGCCGGTCGAAAAGTGTGACCGTTTTGGGGTTGAACGCCATACCTACGCTTTCGCCGGTTCTTGCGGTTTGGGTCGAAGGGATGCGCGCCTTCACCTCGCCGCCAGCTGTCTTCAGCGTGACGATCTGGGTTGTGCCAAGATACTCAGTCGCAATGATTTCTCCCCGGAACGGCGCTGCGTCAGAGAGCGTCACATGCTCAGGCCGGACGCCAAACGCGATATCCCCTTCAAACGGCTCGCGGGTCAGAGGCACGTTGAAGCGACTGCCCAGCATCTCTAGTTCAGCGGCGTTTGCCCCGAGTTGTCCGTGAAAGTTCACAAAGTTCATGCTGGGTGACCCGATAAAGCTGGCGACAAACATTGTTGCGGGCTTATCGTAGATTTCTTGTGGCGTTCCAAATTGCTCTACGACAGCGTTGTTCATCACAACAATCTTGTCGCCCATCTGCATTGCCTCGAGTTGGTCATGCGTCACGTAAACGGTGGTCGCACCCATCCGGTCATGCAGCGCGCGCAGTTCTTCGGCCATGTGTTCGCGGAACTCAGCATCGAGCGCACCAAGAGGTTCATCCATCATGAATGCTTTCGGCTCGCGCACGATTGCACGCCCAAGTGCAACCCTTTGGCGGTCTCCGCCCGACAACCCGCCAACCGGGCGATCAAGAATACCTTCAATGCCTAGGATCTTTGCCACCTCGGCCACTTTTGCCTTTACTTGCGTTCTTGGCATGCCTTGGCTGACGAGCGGGTAGCTGATGTTTCTGCGCACATTCATGTGCGGGTACAGCGCAAACATCTGAAAAACGAAGGCGATATCACGCTGGCTCGGCGGCCTTTGGCTGATCTCTTCTCCATCCAGAAGGATCTCCCCCGACGTGGGCAACTCTAGCCCCGCAATCATCCGCAACGTTGTCGTTTTACCGCAGCCGGAAGGCCCGAGGAGCATGAAAAACTCACCGTCTTCAATGGTGAACGAGCTTTCACGAACGGCCGTGAAGTCGCCAAATTCCTTGCGGAGATTTTTGATTTGGATTTCAGCCATTACTCGGAAAAGCCCCCGCTCTGATTAGCGTTCCATTGGGGTCGACCCAAATCGTTTCGCGCATGTTCCAAGGCGTGTCGTGGGCCGGGCTCCATCGCGGAATGCCTTCTGTTGGCAGGCCAAGGTTGCCGAGATGCTCCGACAAGCTATCGACTTCCGGCATCCGCAAGTACGCAGCGTGATTGTTCGTAGATGGGTCAAAGTCCTCTGCCAGCCAGAAGTGTACCTCTGCCCCATCGCGATGCATGATTAGGTAGCCATAATCTTCGTAAAGGTTCGCCAATTGAAAACCGATCGCCTCATAGAAAACTTGTGTCGCGTGCAAATCGCAGGCCGGCAAGATCGGTACCAGGCTCTGAAACTGCATCATTCATCCTCCGGAAAGTGGCTGACGATGATGAACATCACCGTGCCCACCAGCGTGACAATGAAGGAATAAGTGAAGGCCCAGATCACGAAGGGCTGCATCAGCATAAAGACCCCGATGGCGATCAAAACTGTTGCTACAATCTCCCACGGACCGCGTCGCAGTCGCAGGAGGCCATTGAGGAAAGACATCATTTGCGAACCGCTCCGAAGGTGATCCCGCGCAAGAGGTGCTTGCGCAGCAGAATGGTGAAGATCATGACGGGCAACAGGAAGAGTGTGACCCCCGCAGCAATGGCGGGCCAGTCCAGACCGCCGACGCCAATGATCGTTGGTATGAAGGGAGGTGCCGTTTGCGCGCTTGCCGTGGTCAACAGGACGGCGAAGGCATATTCGTTCCAAGCAAAGATCAAACAGAAGATCGCAGTTGATGCGATGCCTGTGGCAGCCTGTGGCAGCACAACTTTGTAGAACGCCTGAAAGCGCGTGTAGCCATCAATCAGCGCGGCTTCTTCGTACTCTGTTGGAATCCCATCGATAAAGCTTTTCAAAAGCCAAACCGCGAGCGAAATGTTCACGCCTGTGTACAGCAGGATCATCCCCAGATGCGTATCGCTGAGGCCAAGCTGCCGGTACATCAAAAAGATCGGGATCGCGACCGCAATCGGCGGCATCATGCGCGTGCTCAGAATGAAAAAGAGTAAATCGTCGGCCAGCGGGATTTTGAAGCGGCTGAAGGCATAAGCCGCCAACGTGCCCAGAAACACACTCAGAAAGGTCGAGCCGAACCCGATGATCACAGAGTTCAAAAAACGCTGACCAAACTTGGACGGCCCAACGATGACCATATCGTACTGGCGCACGATCTCATCGGCCCAGGTTTCAGGCGGGTTTGCATCGAGAAACTCGGGCGTCTGACGGGTCCGCGTGGTGAATAGATTCACATACCCCTCAAGCGTCGGTTGGAAACCTGCCTCGCTATCGCCCCCGATGATGAATTTGGGGGGATAACTGATCGCGTCAGCGGGGCTTTTGAAACCGGTCAGCGCGATCCAAACAAGCGGGATCATTGTAATAAGCGCGTAAAGGATAACCAGGGTTCCAGCAAACCACTTGCTGCGGTTAGATGGCTCTGTGACGGAAAAACTGCTCATCTTTCTTTCACCTTGTTGAGGGCCTTCACGTAAATGCTGGCCAGGCCAAACACCGTCACAAACAGGATGATCGCATAGGCCGACGCATAGCCCGTGCGCCACTTCTCGAACGCTTCGCGCTTGAGATTGATCGAGGTCAGTTCGGTCGTGGAGCCAGGGCCGCCGCCGGTGAGCTGAACAACGAGGTCGAACATCTTGAAGTTCTCAATGCCGCGAAAGAGGACCGCGAGCATCAGGAACGGCAGCACCATCGGCACTGTGATGGTAAAGAACTGACGCAGTTTAGAGGCTCGGTCGACCTCGGCAGCCTCGTAAATGTAGTCGGGGATGCTGCGCAAACCCGCGAGGCAGATCAACATGACAAAGGGCGTCCACATCCAGGTATCCACGATCACAATCGACCACGGGGCGAGGTTAACCTGGCCCAACATCTCGAAGCTCGAAGGATCTTTTCCAGAGAAGAACGCAATGATGTAGTTAAAGAGCCCGATCTGCGGCTGATAGAGAAATTTCCAGAAATTGCCCACCACAGCCGGCGAGAGCATCATTGGTAAGACAATAATCGTCGTCCACAGGTCGTTGCCTTTGAATTTCTTGTTGATCAGCCACGCCAGCGCAAAGCCGATCAGGACCTGAAAGAAGATGGTCCAAATCAAAAAATGCGCCGTGGCCTGCATATTGAGCCAAATGTCGCTGTCGGTCAGGATACGCTCATAGTTGCGCAGACCGATCCACTCGGGTTCCCGGTTTATCCGGTTTGCTTTGTAGTTCGTAAAGCTGAGCCGGATCGTCCAGATCAACGGAAAGATGTTGATCGCCAGCAGCAGGAAAATTGTTGGCGCCACGAAGATCCAGGCAATCGCCCGGTCCGAAAGCCCCTTGATTTTGCGCGCAACTGGCGCGGGCGTTGCCGCCGCAACGCGATCGATTGTCCGGTCAGACATGTGCTCAGCTCAATGATGTTGAATCTGCGCCGGGATCAATGACCCCGGCGCGAAGTCGCGTTGTGTTGCGAGCAGCGCCCGCAAACGCGGCCGGGAGGTTACAGCTTGCCTTCGTCTTCGAAGACTTCTGTCCAGTCTTCGATCAACTTATCCAGCGCCTCCTGAGCCGTGCCCTGATCGGCAACGACAAAGTCATGAACACGCTTCTGCATCGCAAGAAGAAGTTCCGCGTAAGCAGGCTCCTGCCAGAAGTCCTGCACGCCATCCATGGCTTCTAGGAAGTCGCCAGCAAACGGCTGGCTGTCCACAAAGCCGGGGTCCTGCAGAACCGAGTTATGGGCAGAGTAGCCGCCAAGCGCCCACCACTTTGCCTGCACATCTGGTTGAGAAAACCACTTGATGTATTCAAGTGCGGCGTCCTGCTTGTCCGAATAGCTCACCACGGAGATGCCCTGACCACCCAGGGTAGATGCCGCAATGTTCTGTGGCGGGTTCACGAAGAAGTCGATTTTGTCGCCTCCGGTCGCCGGATCGGCATAAAGACCCGGGAAGAACGCAAACCAGTTCATGGCCATAGCCACCTGACCAGACTTAAACGCATCAAGGCTCTCACCCATGTAAGAGTTTGTGTAGCCGGGAGGTGTCGCCGTTTCATAGAAGGTCTTGTAGAACTCAAGCGCCTCAACGGCCTCAGGCGAGTTCACTGCCCCTTCCATATCGTACGTGCCAGGCTCGTTTTCGTACTTAAAGCCCCATGGATACAGCGCCGATGTGACGCCCATTGTGATCCCTTCAGAGCCACGCTCTGTAAAGATCGCCGCGCCGTATACTTTCTTGCCGTCGATCTCGCGCTCTTGGAAGAACTGCGCAATCTGCAAAAGCTCTTTTTGCGTTTGTGGCTCGCGTAACTCTTGTCCTGTTGCGTCCTTATAGGCCGCTTGGATATCTTCGCGCTCAAACCAATCTTTGCGGTAGAACCAGCCGTTGGCGTCGCCCATAGCTGGCAACGCATAGTAGTTCGGCGTTCCTTTTGGCCATGTCGAATAGGCGTAGACGGTCGCAGGCGCGAAATCGTCCATTGAAATGCCTTCGTTGTCGAAGAAATCGTTCAGTTTCACGTAATGGCCATTCTCGGCCCCACCACCGATCCACTGGCTGTCGCCGATCAGCAGGTCGCAAAGCTGACCGCCAGAGTTAAGTTCGTTGAGCATCCGGTCCGCAAAGTTGGGCCAAGGCACAAACTCAAAATTCATGCTATGGCCGGACTGGGCCTCAAACTCTTTGCTGAGTTCGACCAATGCGTTCGCCGGATCCCAAGCTGCCCAGCAAAGCGTCAGATCTTCAGCTTGCGCGGAGCTGGCGACGCCTGTTGCAGCGATCGCAATGGCGCTTGCGCTCGCAAATTTCGAATATGACATTCAATCCTCCCGTTTGATCACCGCGCTCATTTTCCATCGAATCGCGGCCTATCATCACGCTATCTGAGGTACGCACCTCAAGTCTAGGCCAATCTGATGTACGCCCCTCAAAAAGTGATAGACTGCGTACCAAGCATTTGATTTATCGAAATAACCTGGGATCCTGGAATTTAGCCTCTTGCGTAGCCCACTGATCGACCAAGCACCTGCTCGTCCAAAAAGTGTTGGGTCCCGGTGCACCAGACGCATCGTAGCAACCCAGCCATAGGCACTGAACCTGCAACAGCACGTGCGGCTGCAACCAATTGGGTGGGAGGTTCCCGCTCCCACCCGCGCTGCAATACGCGACGGCGGTTTGAAACGGCCACGGCAGCAAAGGCGACTTTTGATTTAGCAGAGTTGGCCGAAGCGGGCCAAAGCCATTGCGCATTGGGGCTGCGTCATCTGGCGATGGGTCGCAATCTGCACGCCACCCCAAGAGCATTCAGGCAATATCCTTGTAAAACTTATGTAACCCGTCGTTTACAACCATATTTGCTGGCACAACCCAATCTGGATTCACATCGTGATTGTGATAGTGGTGCGCCCCTTCAAGCGGTTGTGGCGCTTCAGGGTCCGCCAAGCGTTCCGCAATATACTGCTGCGCGAATGCCAGCGCTTTGTCGTATCCCGCCTGATCAGAACCCGGCAGCGCCTCTAGTCGGCGACGCGCCGACGTACCGGGGTTCCAGCACGAAAACTGTTTGTGTTTCAGACACGTCCCAGCAATCGATCCGTCAGAGCGGTAACCGTTGATGAAACGATTAAGGATCACGTCGGCAACGTTCTTTATTTGATCCTCGCTTGTCGCGACAGTTGAAATCTCGCCATACAACGTGCGCGCCATAATGTCTTCGTCACTGCCCGAGACATCTGCGGTCGTTTTACCTGCAAGCACTCGAATGTCTGCAATGTTCTCGATCTTGAAAGGTGCGCGCGTTACAGCGTCCGATTGGTTCCCCCCCAAACCAATATAGTGAACGCCATCACCCGCCCATTCGACAAAGAAGTTCACATGGCTAATCCGGCTCGTGCCCTGATTGCCAGCGGTCATAACCACTGCGCCTTGGGGCACATTGGACCCGTCTTTTGCCGGAAGCGAGGCATCGCCCCACTTGCGCCAGTTCGCGGCCGCGGCAGCGCCTGCTGGCGGTTTGCCACCCGCTTTCTTTATACAAGCCGCGACAAACGCGCCGCACCAATGCGTAAGCTCACCATCTGCGCCAATCGCAATAGAGCCGTTCGGAAAATCAGTCGCCTCAAAGTACTCTTTGGCGCGCGTAAACCCTGGATCGGTCTGTTCCGTCCATCCGCCGTCTTGCTGCCAATCGCCAAACTCTTGATCCGCTTCGCCAAACGCGGCAGCCATGCGGTCAGAATACTCGATCGCGAAACCAGGCAGATGCAAGTTCACCAGTTCGCGTGCATACGCAAGTGCCGGTGCAAGCACGTCGCGGCAGGTGTCCAGGAAGGTGCTGATGCGTGTCAGGCCGCCAACCGTGCCGCCGGTTGTCTTCAACGGCCCCAGGTAACTCGCTCTGTTCTTAAACAAGGCCACAAGTTCTGGAGCAGTGTCGCTCCAGCTGTTCGAATCTCGAACAATCGTTTTGATAAACTTGGACAGACCGGAGCCATCGCGCTCCAGTTTAATGACTTCCGCTGCAGCCTTGGCCCCAATCAAATGCGCCAGGAATAGATCCAAAAATCGCGCAACATAGGGATCGTCAGCGCTCCCCCCCAACGAAACGCCCATCGCCTTCCAGTTTTGGCGCGTATGCCATGCAGCGCACCGCATTTGAGGCAGTGCCAACTCCTTTAGAAACGGGCCAGACCAGCTTAGCCTTGCCCCTTCGACGGCAAGAAATGCGTCCCACTGTGCTGTCGTGACACAGAACGGCCCTTTGGCGTCTGGATCAGGAATTGGATTATTGACGGGGTAGTCGTCTTCCGCGGGGTCTTGGCTTAGATCGACCTGGTTTTCGATCAGAAATAGGGCAATGAGATATTCGGCGGCAATCTTGATACCGATGGTGCCGGATACATCAATTTCATTGCGCACTGCCCCAAACGTGACGGCCTTTGAGGATATGACTTGTGGCGGGCTTGGGATGGGATCGCCAATAGCCCAAGCCGGCATCCAGCCCTCATTGAAATGTCCCGTTCCATTATCGTCTTCGTGGTTTTCTACAAAAACCCAATCTTCCGATTCAAACGCGGATGGACGCAACCTTAGGTACGGAAGTGCATCCAACTGCACCCCGTCTTTGCTTGGCCCATCGACGTAAAGAGCCGCAATGTCGCCATCCGGGCCCAAAAAATTCACTTCAAAAATGCTGACCATCAATTTGCCTTTTCAAACGACTTTGGCGAAACACGGCGGAGCAAATTGGGGGTTAGTTGACCGCTCAAATCTCCAAGCCCAGGGAACGAGTCAGGCACATTACCCTCAACTCGCAGGGTTTTTAGGAAGTTTCGAACATCTTCATCTGCGAGAGGTTTGCTAAAAAGCGCGGAAATGGCATCGCGATTTTCGTCGTCCGTTCCCATTTTTCTGAGTGTGGCGGCCACCAACGTGTTCACAATACCGGCACCATCATTAGACCCATGTGCCAAATTTTCATAGATGTTGCTAAACTTCGTCGCATCGCAAGGCTGCGCCTGAATCTCGGCCTGAATGGATTCCCACTCTGCGGTCGACAGTTTGTTGTCACCATCGCTCAGCGCAGCCTTCCATTGATGCAGCATCTTCACAGTGGAAACGGTCGCTCTATCGGCCTTTCCTGTGACCTTGATGCACCCCGCCTTTTGGATGGCCTCTACATGCGATTTGTCAAACCCCGGTTCGGAAAATAGCGCGGAGAAAGTCGGCACCGCGCCTTGGTTCCGGCGCGGCGGCGTCGCCGGGTCCTTGGGTTTTGGCCGATTGATGAAAGCGGCTTGCTCGCGTGCGGCCTTGTCTAAATCAGGGATCGGATTGCCGTTCACGGCAGCGACTGCGTATTCATTCGCAGTCAAAACAATCGTTTGTGGCGTACAGATGCGAAGATATCCGCGCAGCGCATAGGTCGCGTCCGCAAAAGTCGGATACTCAAGCCCTGAGAATTCCTTTCTGAACGCCGCACGCCGCGCGTAAACGAGCTTCTTGATCGTTGAACTTTCGAGACCGGTCAAAATAGCATTGTTGTAGGCATCGTAGATTGAATTCGCAAAACCAAGCACTTGGGCGATGTTGCGGATGCCCCGTTCGCTGACGGACCCCAGCCCGGTTGCCAAAGTGTTCACAGCCGTAGCGCCGCTTCGGAACGTACTGGCTTCGATTCGCTGACGGTCGATCCACGCCAAGTACCCGTCACACCGCAAGTCGATGTCGTTAAATCCTGTCCGCACGAGCGTGTTTTTGGAGGCGCAGGTGATTTGGCCCTTTTCATTGGCTTGTTGCAGCGGATTGGCCTGCTTGCACAGCTCGGCGTAGTATTTCTGGAGGTCCTGGGTCGCTTTCGTCGTGCCCGGAGTGTACAGATTCAGCCCCGCACCGGTGTCAAAATAGCCGTTTCCAGTCGGGTTACCGCACCCGACCAACCCTAGAAACGCGGCCCCGAAAACAAACGTAGAAATGCGCATTTACCTAGCTCCATGAACACCTCAACCTGTGGATAACTTGGCGCGCCTTGCAACACTCAATGTTCCAAAGGTCCAACATTAGGTGCCGTTGCGCATCAGTCGATTGCAAGAAATGGCACATGTTGTGTGTCCTTGGATGACACAAGCAATTAATTGAATTGTTCAAGCTCTGCGGGCAAGGGCTCACGCATAGAGTGTAAGGGGGTTTCAACGCTGCGTGACACCGAATCGTTTGAGAATGGCTGCATGTGCTCCGCCAAAATTGCCGTCCGCGGTACTGTCACACTCATAGAGAGGCACAAACATGAACGGCAAACCCCAAGAACTCTCCGCCGATGTCAATCTGTGAAACACCCCGCGGTACGACCGCCCCGGACAAATATCTTCGTAACGCGGATACCGACAAACCCAAGCCGGTGCTCCCTGAGTTGCTCTGCACCACAGAGCTGAAAAGACGGATCTGCTTTTTTGAGGCTGCAGCGCGTTCAATTTGGCTCGACTGCATCCGAGGCGACGGGTTCTGGCTCAAACTTGTCCCGCCACGATTTTACGGAAACGACGTCGAAGTAAATCGACAAAAGCGATGGGAAAACGAACACCACCAGCACCATTGACGCCAAAACGCCGAATGCAACGGACACCACAAGCGGAACAAGGTTCTGCATCTGTGGGCTGGTGTCGAACACAATGGGGAGCAGACCCACAAATGTGGTGGAACTGGACAGAAGGATCGGCCTGAATCGATCGCCAACCGCATTCACAGATGCACGAACATAGTCGCCGTCAGGCAAGTGACTTTGGAAGAAGGTCAAAAACAAAATTGCGTTGTTAACCACGATACCCGCCAGCGAAGCAAAGCCGATCAGACTTGGCATTGAGATGTCCATACCCAAAGCACCGTGCGCCAAAATCACACCGATAAGCGCAAACGGAATGGATATCATCACCACCACGGGCAGTGAATAGGACCGGAACTGAAACGCCAAAACCATGTAGACCCCAATGAGCCCAAGCCCCAAGAAGCGGACCAGTGAGGATTGGCTTTCTTGCTGCTCTTCGGTCGCGCCGCCAATTTTGACCTCAATATCTGGATATGCGGCGCTCAAGTTCGGGCCAAGCTCTGTCAGAACAAGCGCGGAAATGGCACTGGAGGTGGTCGCATCGCGGTCGATCTGGCCGGTAATTCGCGCCACCGCCAAACCGTTTTTCCGCGTCACAGTTGGGTAGCTGGCCATAACCTGCAAGTCTGCCACCGTCATCAGGTTCGTTTGCGCCCCGCCCGGCAACAGTATCGGAAACTGTTCCAACTCGGTCACCGAAGCAACGGTGTCTGCAAGTTGCACGCGCACGGTCCGATCCGACGCCCCGAAGCGGAAAGCATCTGTCTCAGTGCCTTCAAAGGTTGTGCGCAACTGCTGTGACACTGACTGCGGCGTCAGCCCTGAAGAAAATCCAAATTCGTTGAGCGTGATCTGCATTTCTTCGCGACCGCCGTACAAGTCTTGGTTGGCTTCTGTGACGTCCGGGCGCGCCATGAGTTGACCGCTCAGCAAGGCTGCGGCTTCCTCAAGCTGCGCTAGGTCACGGCCCAAAAGTTCGACATCCAGATCAAGCCCACCAGGCCCTTGTTCAGACTGTACGAAGCTGATCTGCACAATATCCGCCAGCGGCCCCGAGGCGTCCCGCCAAGCGACCAAGATATCATCAGCTTTCGCATTGCGCTCGGCGCTGGTTAGGAGTTCAACCGTGATCGTCGCAGTGTGTGATCCATTGTCATTGGTATCCGCGTTTACGCCGAATTGGACCAGCACCTGCTCGACAAGGGGCGCGCCGCCATTGGTCCCAGGCGTGAATTCGGCATCGACAACCTCAAGGCCAGCCAACAGTTGTTCTACCGTCGCCTCGGTTCGGGCCCGGTTTATCCCTGACGTCAACGAAATGCGCGCCACGACCGTGTCGCCCTCCGAAGCGGGAAAGCCGATCACTTTGATTGTACCAGAGGTCACCAAAGCCACACAAAGCATGAAAACCGCCGTGATCGTCCCAAAGGTGAGATAGCGCACCTCGACGAGCGCAGCGGCTACCGGCATCACGACACGGGACTTGAGCCAGTCAAGCGCGCGCTCGGCAGGCCGCACGCGGTTGGACCCCTCGCCCGGGTTGCTCAAATGGTGCGGCAGGATCAAGAACCCCTCAACCAACGACAAAGCCAGGGTGATCAGCAAAACCATCGGAATGAACCGCAGGATCTGACCCAACTCGCCCGAGATAAACATCAACGGACCAAAGACGCAGGCCGTGGTAATGAACGACGACATAATGCCGGGCAGAACCTCTATCGTGCCCCGGGCGGCAGCCTCTAAAGGTGGCACCTTGCTGCGCCATTTTTGAATATTTTCCGCAATGACGATGCTATCGTCCATGATCAGGCCCACCGCCATCAAAAGCGCGATGAGTGTGATCATGTTGATGGTGATGCCAAAGACCGACATCAAGAAAAGCCCGCCCAAAAAGGACACCGGCAGCGCGGCAGAGATCCATAACGCTTCACGCAAATTAAAGAAAAGCCACATGGTCGCGAACACCAAGACAAAGCCCATAACGGTGTTTTCGACGATGATCGTAATCCTTTCATCGATGAGATCGGCGAGGTTGTTGAGAACCGTTATGTCGAAGGGGTCAGGATACTTGGCCAGTTCTTCTTGAATGAGCGCATCGACGTTTTTAAACACATCAATTGAGTCATCATTGGCGGATTTCGTGATCGTGATGATGGCGGTTTGCGCGCCGTCGATATAGCTTTGAATATTGCTGTCGCTGTCCTCCAACGTGACTTTTGCCAGGTCAGAAAGCCGCACCAAACCGCCCGCGGCATTGTCGATCACAATTAGATCTTCCAACTCGGCGATGGTCCGCGTGGCCCCAGAATAGCGTAGTGTCAGATTACCGGCCGAAAGCTCTGCGCTGCCCAAGGGTTGTCGCAGCGAGCGCGCTTCAATCGCATCCACAAGGTCTCTTGAAGACACGCCATAACGGCGCAGCGCTTGCTGATCAAAACTGATGCGCAATTCGCGATCCGTCACGCCCGAGACGCCTGCCCCAGCCACACCTGGCAATGCCAGCAAGCGATCCGCCAAGGCGTCGGTATATTCGATCAGCGCGTCTTTATCCGACAGGCCAGATATAGCAATCAAGGCAACCAAATCGGTCGCTGCAGCAATTTCCACGCGTTCGTTTTCGGCGTCTTCCGGAAAATCACTAATGCCAGACACAGCCGAAGAGATGTCGTTGAAGAAGGTGATGAGGTCGCCATTTTCTTCCAACTCGGCGGTCGCAATCGCTGTACCTTCGACCGACAGGCATTTGAAATCAGTCATTCCGACTGTGCCCGTCAAGGCATCCTCTAGCGGCGCACAAATCTCTTCGTCGACATCCAATGCAGAGGCGCCGGGATAGGGCACAGTGATGCTTACACTGTCGGCGGAAAACTCTGGAAAGGTTTCACGTTCAATGTTGCTCAGAACGGCGACACCGAGAGCGACAATAGCCACCATCAAAAGGTTGGCTGCGACGGGATGCCTGACAAAATAGCCAATCATTGCTTTGGATCCGCCGCAAGGACAGTAAGCGGCATCCCAGAAATGGCGGGCCTTGGCGACGACATGAGCACGCGGTCACCGTCTTCTAGACCCTGCGCGATGACGACAGAGGCGCCAGTGACCATAACAGGCATCACAGGCACGATCTGCAACGTGTCTTCGGGCGTTGCAGCGTAGACATATTGCAAACCGGCGTCGCCCTGACGCAACGCGGCACGTGGAATGGCAACGACGCTCTCTTGGGTGACAGTCTCCAAGACGACCGACACAAAGCTGTTGAACTCAAGCGGCGGACGATCTTCTTGTCTATTGACCACAAGCGGATCATCCACGCGCACGACGACACCAAGCGTCCCGGTTTCACTGTCCATTGTGCCGCGCAAACGTTCAAGCTCTGCAGGATAGCGCACCGTCTGCTGTGCAAATTGGACCTCGACAAAGGCTGACACGCCGCTTGCGTTCAGCAAGTTCATTACTTGCGTGACATCAATGTCGTTCGTCGCTGCAAACGCCGAGCCCAAAGCAGCCCCTGCGACCGAAGCGAAGTCGCGCGGCTGAAACGCGCCGTTGATTTCAGCGCTTGCGATCCCGTCGAGAGTGACGAGTTCGTTCCCCGAACGCACGAATTGGCCCTTCTCTATCGCTTCCATAGACACGCGACCTCGATATGGCGCGACGATGACAGTGTTTTCCAGATTGCGCCGCGCCTCGGTCAGTTCGGCGTCTCGCACAGCCAGCGTTGCCTCTGCCGACGCGCGCTGTGCTGGGAAGAGCGCCAGCGTGTTGGTCAGAGAGACCACCGCGGTTTCCTGGTTCAAAAGCGTTTTTTGCGCCGTATCCAATGTCGCAGAACTCGTGGTGCCGCGCTGCGCCAGTTCCTGCGCGCGCTGATATTCAGCCTTTGCGACCTCATAGACGCGCTCTTCGATTTCGAGAGATGTCCGCGAATTCTCTTCTTGCCGTTCTAGTTCCAGCAGTGAAGCCTTCGCTGAGGCCAGGTTTGCTTCGGCTTTCGCCACCGCCAACTCATAATCCTTCGGATCAATCTGGACCAAAAGCGCACCAGCTTCGACAACTGTTCCCAATGCAAGACCAGGAGCCGTTTCCACAACGCGCCCATCGACTTGGCTGACGGCCGACCACGACCGCACTGGTTCCACCCGGCCAAATCCGGTTGCCGTGACCAAAAGTGGCGCACGTTCGATCGTGATCGCGCGCACCGTCTGCGGCACGGGTTCTTGCGGCGTGCTTGGCACCTCTGCAGGCCTGTTAATCCACATATACCCCAACACACCCAAAACGAGTGGTGGCACGATCAGAAGCGGTCTTAGGTTCATCTACGGCCCTCCGGCGCAAAGCTGTCTCGCTCAAACATGGCGCAGGGGCGTCTGCGGATGTAGAACTGGTGCGAACTTGCCCCTATGCGTCGCTGCAACGTGCCGTGGCTGTCAATCCTTAGAGATCGCAAGTCATCGGAAATTGGCAACGCGCTGCAGATTTGTTCACGGTGCGACATACAACCGATAGCATCGCAGTTTCCGGCGCAGCGTGTGTCTTTCGGTGGAACGGGTCGCTCAAACGGCCAGGCTGTGGGTGTCCGCCTGCCGATGGGTTCGGTCAAGATGAGCCGCGATAAGGCGCGCCATCGGCATGTATCCTGGACGCAGCCTTAGCTCCTTTTCAGTGACCAAAACGGCATCCAAAAAGTGTGATCGCACGTCGTCAATGATCGTCTCGACATCTGAACCTTGTCCGGCCGCGATGGCCTGGCGCCGCACCGCGCCGTCACACATTAACCCGTTGATAACACGTCGAATAAAGCGATCCTCATCCGTCAGCGCGATCCCTTTGCAAGCTGCCAAACCGCCCGTTTCGACCCGACTATGATAAGCCGATGTGGCTACCGCGTTTTGCAAGTAACCCTGCGGGAAGTGGGAGATTGCCGATGCGCCGAGACCAATTAGAGTGTCGCATGGGTCATCTGTGTAGCCCTGAAAGTTGCGCGTCATACGGCGCGCTGAGGCCGCCACTGTTAAGCTGTCATGCGGCAGAGCGAAGTGATCGATGCCCAACGGAACATATCCAAAGAGTTTCAGGCGGTTATGTGCCAACTGACTGAGTGCAAATCGTTGTTCGGCGCCAGGAAGCGCTCGATCGGGGATCATCACCTGACGTTTTGAGACATGCGGTACATGCGCGTATCCGTAAAGCGCGAGCCGATCGGGTTGCAGCGATACGACGTGATCCAAGGTCGTGGTCAAGCTCTCCTGTGTTTGAAAAGGCAGACCATACAGGAAATCAATGTTCAAACTCCGCACACCGTAGGTGCGCAATGTATCGACAACGCGCTGCGTTACATCAAAGCCCTGCACGCGGCCAATCGCCTCTTGAACAGAGGGGTCAAAGTCTTGCACCCCAATGCTGGCACGGGTCATGTTGAATGCCGCCAAGACGCGCAACACGTCTTCGGCGGCTTCGGTGGGATCAATCTCAACCGAGAATTCAAAACCATCTGAGGGCGAGAAGCGCTCGTAAATTCGGGTCAATAGCCGCGTCATGAGGTCAGCGCTAAGCAAAGTCGGCGTGCCACCACCGAGATGAAGGCGCAGCATGGGTTGGCCATTGGCACTTAAGTGTTCGGCGACCGCGTCAATCTCTTGCAGTAACACGTTGACGTAGGTTTCGACCGGCCCAAGTGTTTTGGTCCCTTGGGTGCGGCACGCACAAAACCAGCACAGCCGCCGACAAAACGGAATATGAATGTAAAGTGAGATAGGCTTGCCCTTGGGAACCGCATCAAGCCAGGGTATCTGATAGACCGTTCCGACGCCCGCCATGAAACGATTGGCTGGCGGATAACTGGTGTAGCGCGGGACTTTGGCATCAAAAAGCCCGTACTGTCGGAGGGTGGCGACTTTGTCCATGATTTGTTAGGTAGAGAGCATCGTGCGCGCAAACTTTGATACAGATCAAACCCGATGAACTTTGTTTTTAACGAACGAGATGGCTGCGGCAGTTGCCCTATACGCCACCGGGCGATTTGCGCCCGCTGCGATGATGATGAATTGGGTTTGCTGGAAACAATGAAGTCCTACGCCACGTTCGAGGCGGGCCAACCTATCGTTTGGCGCAGTGATGGATTGACCCATTTCTCATCGGTTGTATCCGGCATCGCCTCCCTCTCTAGGACGCTGGAAGATGGGCGCACACAGATGGTCGGACTTTTGTTGCCTTCAGATTTCATCGGACGCCCCGGACGCAAGATGGTCGATTTCGACGTGACCGCTGTCACGGATGTCACCTTGTGCCGGTTTGAGCGTGTGCCATTCGAAAAATTGGTGGCCGACGTTCCGCATATCTCGCAGCGCATGATGGAGATGGCTTTGGACGAGCTTAACGCCGCGCGCGAATGGATGGTGCTGCTGGGGCGGAAAACGGCGCGCGAAAAGATTGCAACGTTCATCGAAATGGTGATCCGCCGCGACACGACACCGCTGCACCAACATGGTAACCATACGCTGCCGCTCACGCGCGAAGAGATTGCGAATTTCCTAGGCCTCACACTCGAGACCGTGAGCCGGCAATTGTCCGCAATGAAGAAAGACGGGATACTGTCTTTCCACGACCGACGCAGCTTTTCGATTCTTGATTTAGAAGCGCTTCATCTCGCGACCGGCGATGATGCCGACGGCGGATTGATCATCTAACCGGTCTCTGAGCAGCATAGCCTGAGTTGCCTTCTGTCGGCGCCGTCGCCCGAGACAGCACTTTCCCTGAAATGCCGTAACTGTCGCACACGAACTTGACTTGGATCAAAGTGCGCCGCGTCGGCTGCATTTAGGCCTGACCCAAATATCGGGGATCGCATCGTACGATTCTCGGCCAATTCGGAAAGGGTCAAGCCATGGAAGCCGCAAAACTCGGCGCACTGGGGATATTAGCACTGATTGCTGCCTATGCAGCCGATCAAGGGAATGATCTGGCCTTTCGTGTCCATGGATTGCTGATCCTGATCATCGCATCGGGTCTCTTCTTGTGGAACTTGCGAAAGGTCGGGGAGCCTGCGACCGTCTCGGTAGACACCAGCACATATCAAGACGACGTGGTGCGCGCAGGGGTGATCGCGACGGCCTTTTGGGGGATCGCAGGCCTCCTGGTCGGCGTGATCATCGCGCTGCAACTGACCTTTCCGAGCCTTAATGTCGAATGGGCACAACCCTATGGCAACTTTGGACGGTTGCGGCCGTTGCATACGTCGGCAGTCATCTTCGCTTTCGGCGGGAACGCACTCATTGCCTCCTCAATCTACATTGTGCAACGCACCAGTCGAACGCGCCTGTTCGGCGGGAACCTCGTATGGTTCGTCTTTTGGGGCTATCAGCTTTTTATCGTGTTGGCGGCCACCGGCTACCTCTTGGGCGCAACACAGTCCAAAGAATACGCCGAGCCAGAATGGTATATTGATATCTGGCTCACCATCGTCTGGGTGTGCTACCTAATTGTTTTTCTTGGCACAATTCTCAACCGGAAAGAGCGCCATATCTACGTTGCCAACTGGTTCTTTCTGGCTTTCATCATCACAGTCGCCATGCTGCACGTCGTCAATAACTTGGCCGTCCCCGTCAGCATCTGGGGCTCAAAGTCTGTGCAGCTCTTTGGCGGTGTCCAAGATGCCATGACCCAGTGGTGGTACGGCCACAACGCTGTCGGTTTCTTCCTAACCGCAGGTTTCTTGGGCATGATGTACTACTACGTCCCCAAGCAAGCCAACCGACCGGTCTACAGCTACAAGCTGTCGATCGTGCACTTCTGGGCGCTTATCTTCCTCTACATTTGGGCCGGGCCCCACCATCTGCACTACACCGCTTTGCCCGATTGGGCCTCGACCTTGGGCATGGTCTTCTCGGTCGTGCTGTGGATGCCCAGTTGGGCCGGAATGATGAACGGGCTGATGACGCTGAATGGCGCATGGGACAAGATACGCACTGACCCAATCATCCGCTTCCTCGTCGCGTCGCTCGCGTTTTACGGCATGTCGACCTTTGAGGGCCCGATGATGTCTATCCGGGCGGTCAACGCGCTTAGCCACTATACCGACTGGACGGTGGGGCACGTGCATTCCGGTGCACTTGGATGGAACGGCATGATCATCTTCGCCATGATCTATTTCCTGACACCGCGCCTCTGGAACCGGGGTGCAATGTACTCAACCGCCGCAATGAACTGGCACTTCTGGCTCGCGATGATTGGGATCGTCTTCTACGCCGCCTCGATGTGGGTCAGCGGCATCATGGAAGGCCTCATGTGGCGTGAGGTCGATGATCAAGGCTTCCTTGTGAACAGCTTTGCAGACACCGTTTCGGCCAAGTTTCCAATGTATCTAGCGCGGTCTTTGGGCGGGGTCCTTTACCTAGGTGGTGCTGGATTGATGTGTTGGAACATGTGGATGACCATTCGCGGACACAGCCCTGTTGAGCAACCCGTCTCTCAAATCACTATTCCCGCAGAGTAAGGAGCAAGTCCCATGGCGCTTATCGACAAACACGTCATCCTTGAACGGAGCCCAACGCTTCTGCTCACCTTTTCGCTGGCAGTCGTGACCATAGGCGGGATCGTAGAAATTGCCCCCCTCTTCTGGCTGGAAAACACGATCGAAGAGGTGGACGGGATGCGCCCATACAGCCCACTCGAACTGGCGGGGCGCGAGGTGTACCTACGCGAGGGGTGCTATGTCTGCCACAGTCAGATGATCCGCCCGATGCGCGACGAAGTCGAACGATACGGCCATTATTCATTGGCCGCCGAAAGCATGTACGACCATCCATTTCAGTGGGGCTCCAAGCGCACCGGGCCGGATTTGGCGCGTGTCGGCGGCCGGTATTCGGATGATTGGCACTTGGCCCATCTGATCGACCCGCAATCCGTGGTGCCCGAGAGCATTATGCCGAAATACGGGTTCCTCTTGAACGCCTCCCTGGATGGAGAGGACATCGAAGACTTGATGCGCACACACCGGGTGGTTGGGGTGCCCTATACAGACATTCAGATTGAGACGGCTTACTCCGATTTCCGGGACCAGGCTGACCCGGACGCCGATTGGGACGATCTCTTAGAACGTTATCCAGGCGCGGCAGTCGGCAACTTCGATGGTCAGCCCGCGCTCACCGAAATGGATGCGTTGATTGCTTACATGCAGATGCTAGGCACTTTGGTCGATTTTTCGACCTTCGTACCAGCAGCCAGTCGTTAGGAGGATCCGAAATGCAGACCTACACCCTTCTACGAGAATTTGCCGACAGTTGGTTTCTCATCGCCATGTTCTGTTTCTTTATTGGAACGTGTCTCTACGCCTTCTGGCCCGGACTGCGCGCATCACGCGACGCAGCAGCCCAAATCCCGCTCAGGGACGAACCCACCGCTTGCACCAACGACTGTGCCAACTGCGCCTGTAAATCGATCCTAAAGGAGCTTGAAGATGGCTGAGCCACGTGTCGACGAACTGACCGGTCGGGAGACTATGGGGCATGACTTTGATGGAATCGAAGAGCTGAACACGCCCATGCCGCGCTGGTGGCTTTACACCTTTTACGCGACTGTGATCTGGGGGGTGGGTTATACTATCGCATTTCCGGCCTGGCCCTTCGTCTCGGGCGCAACGGCTGGGCTTCTGGGCTACTCCACCCGAGGTGAGGTCGCTGCGGCTCTAGAGGCACATGAGACGGCCAACGCGACACTGTCAAATGAGCTTGTGGCTGCAGACCTTACGGCATTTGCACCGCAAACGGACCTGCACCGGTATGGAGCAGCACGCGGGGCTGCGGTCTTTCGGGCGCAGTGCAGCCAATGCCACGGGTCTGGGGCAGCGGGCGCCATCGGTTACCCAAACTTGCTGGACAATGACTGGCTTTGGGGTGGCGACCTTGAAAGTATCACGTTTTCGGTGCGCCACGGTATTCGAAATAACACAGATGACGAAGCGCGCTGGTCAGAAATGCCTGCCTTCGGCGAGATCCTTGAAGCTGCTGAAATCGAGGCCCTTGCCGACTTCATCCCAACACTGCCCGCTGGAGGAGAGCCGGGCGACGGTGCGACCCTGTTCGCGGACAACTGTGCGTCCTGCCACGGTGATGCTGGCATGGGAATGCGCGAACAGGGCGCGCCAAATTTGGCAGATGCGATCTGGCTCTACGGCGGTGACCGTACCGATTTGATTGACAGCATCTCTTATGCGCGGTTCGGGGTCATGCCGGCTTGGGGCCAACGATTGAGCGAGGCGGACGTACGCGCCGTCTCGATTTATGTGCATAGCCTGGGCGGTGGGGAGTAGATCTGCGCCCACCAAGATTGATCTGGGTCAAAGACTGGCGCGCCGCGGCAGTCTTAGTCTGCTGGCAGAAAAGGGAAGCCAACCATGTCCAGCACCAGCGAAAGCCTATACGCCGCACGCGAACCAGTCTTTCCCAAAAGGGTCAGCGGCCCGTTCCGGCGACTGAAATGGGCCGTGATGGTGGTAACGCTGGGCATTTACTACTTAACGCCTTGGATCCGGTGGGATCGTGGGCCCAACCTTCCAGATCAGGCGGTGCTTGTCGATCTCGCTGGGCGGCGGTTCTACTTCTTCTGGGTCGAGATTTGGCCTCACGAGTTTTACTTTGTCGCGGGCCTCCTCATCATGGCAGCGCTGGGGCTTTTTCTGTTCACATCCGCATTGGGACGGGTCTGGTGTGGGTACGCCTGCCCACAGACAGTTTGGACCGATCTTTTTATTCTGGTCGAGCGTTGGATCGAAGGGGACCGAAACGCCCGCGTAAAGCTTCACCGTGCGCCTTGGTCCTTTCGCAAAATCCGGCTGCGGGCAACCAAGTGGTCCGCTTGGGCGTTCATCGGCGTCGTCACGGGCGGGGCTTGGGTTTTTTACTTTGCCGACGCGCCGACACTGGCAACACAGTTCGCGACCCTCTCGGCCCCGCCGGTTGCATGGACAACAGTCGGCATCCTGACCGCGACAACCTTTGTCTTAGGCGGCTTCATGCGCGAACAGGTCTGCATCTATATGTGTCCCTGGCCACGCATCCAGGGTGCGATGATGGACAACGACACCCTGACCGTGGCCTATCGCGACTGGCGGGGTGAGCCCCGCGGCAAGCCACGCGATCCGCAAGCGGGCGACTGTGTCGACTGTCTGGCGTGCGTCAACGTGTGTCCTATGGGGATCGACATCCGCGACGGACAACAGATGGAATGCATCACCTGCGCTCTTTGCATCGATGCGTGTGACGACGTGATGGGGCAACTCGGGCGAGAGCGTGGCTTGATTGACTACTTGGCGCTCTCAGATGAAGCGCGTGAAGTTGCTGGAACACCCGCGAAGAAAGCCTGGCAGCACGTTTTGCGCCCGCGCACCCTGCTCTATACAGCCATCTGGGCCGCCATCGGGATCGGCATTGTCTATGCGCTCTTCATCCGTCCAGATATCGAGATGAGCGTAGCACCTGTGCGCAATCCAACTTATGTGGTGATGTCCGACGGATCTGTGCGCAACAGCTATGAGCTGCGCTTGCGCAACAAACACGGCACGCCGCGGCTCTTTGGGGTGCATGTTAGCGGCGATTTAGCCCTGCGTGTGACGCTTGAAGGGACAAAGTACCAAGCCATCGAGGTTCCCGCAGATGAAACGCTAAAGCTGCGGGTCTACGTCACAGCGCCCGCCACAGCGGATGTGGCTGGGGCCGGTCAAACCGATATCCGGTTTTGGGTCGAAGACCACATGAACGGTGAGCGCGCATACAAAAACTCTCACTTCAACGGCACGGGGCGCGGATTATGAAACAGATCACAGGTTGGCACGTGTTTGGCATGTTCGCCATTGGCTTTGGCACAATCATTGCCGTTAACTTGACGCTTGCCTTCAACGCAGTCCGCACCTTTCCAGGGCTAGAGGTCAAAAACTCCTACGTCGCAAGCCAACACTTTGACGCGAACCGCACAGCACAAACTGCGTTGGCCTGGGAGGTATCTGCAAAGCTCGACGGCACACACCTCCGCTTGCAGATCCTGGAGAACGGCGCGCCCATTCAACCAAAGCTTGAGGCGGCGATTTTTGGGCGGGCAACCTCGATCGCACAGGATCAATCGCCAAAGTTCGTCTTCGATGGCACCGTCTTCGTTGCGCCGGTGAAGGCGGGCGCGGGAAACTGGAATCTTCGGCTGAAGGCAATCGCAAAAGATGGCACGCGGTTCCAGCAGCGTGTCGTCGTCGAGACAGGCGCATGACAGCCGCCTGCCCAGGCTGCATAGGCGCCCCCGATGCCATCGACATGGCCCAAGCGCCGCTGCCAGTGCAGCTTTCGGTGCCCTCCATGCGCTGTGCCGCCTGCATTGCGTCTATAGAGCGGCATCTGAACAAGATGCCAGCAGTCCGCCAAGCCCGCGTCAATCTTAGCCAGAAGCGGGTCGAAATCCAAACGGACCACCCGGCTCAAGAGATGGCGGAGGCTTTAGGGGACATCGGTTACGAGGCGTTCCCACTGGATCCCAAAACTTTGGCAACCGATACCGATCCAGAGGGGCGGAACTTGCTTTTGCGCCTCGGCATCGCAGGCTTTGCCATGATGAATGTGATGCTTTTATCCGTCGCGGTTTGGTCCGGTGCCGACGGGGCGACGCGGGACCTTTTTCACCTCATTTCAGCGGCTATCGCGTTGCCGGCCGTTCTGTTTTCGGCGCAGCCTTTCTTTCGCAATGCGCTTTCTGCGTTGAGAGTGGCTCGATTAAACATGGATGTGCCCATTTCGCTGGCCATACTCCTTGCCGCGGGCATGTCGCTGTTTGAAACGCTCGAAGGTGGGGCACACGCCTATTTCGACGCAGCTTTGTCACTTACCTTTTTTCTGTTGATCGGGCGGTATCTCGAGCATCAAACCCGCGCTGCGGCCCGGTCTGCGGCCAAGGAGTTGAGCGCGTTAGAAGTACATGATGCCCAACGACAGACCGATACGGGTTACGAGACTGTCCCTATCGAGGCCCTCTGCGTCGGGGATACCGTAATGGTCCCGACGGGCGTGCGCGTTCCAGTCGATGGCACATTGATCAGCGGTTATGCCCAAACGGACCGGTCGTTTCTGACCGGCGAGAGCGAACCCGCCAGCCACGTCGCATCTGCCGCCCTCCATGCGGGTGAGATTAATTTGGGGGCGCCCTTCACACTGCGCGCGACCGCCGTGGGTCACAACACCCGACTCCAGCAAATTGCGCGTTTGGTCGACACGGCAGAGAACGCGCGCAACCGCTACACGTCGCTCGCGGATCGCGCCGCGCAGATCTATGCGCCCGCCGTGCACCTTTTGGCCTTGGCGACGTTTATTGGTTGGATGATGACGACGCAGGACGTGCGCCAGTCTTTGAACATCGCCATTGCCGTTCTCATCATCACCTGCCCTTGCGCGCTTGGGCTTGCCGTACCGGCCGTGTCAACCGCCGCAATCGCACGGCTCTACCGCCTTGGGTTTCTGGTGAAGTCAGGCACTGCGTTGGAACGCTTGGCCGAGGTGCGCACCGTTGTCTTTGACAAAACAGGGACGCTAACGACGCCGGCTTTCCAATTTGACCTGACAGATCTGAGTGCCGATCAACTGTCCATCGCCAAGGCGCTGTCGGGCGCCAGCGCGCACCCGCTCTCAAAGGCGTTGCATCGATTTCTCGGCGACGCTCCAGCGGCTGCGCTGCAAAATGTTGTTGAGAGACGGGCGAAGGGCATCGCGGCCTTGGCTGGAGATCAAAAGGTCGCTTTGGGCAATGCCAGGTGGTTCGGACGCGAACAAGGCGGGCTGTGTTTAAGCGTGGATCAAGACGTTTTCGATCTGCCGCATGGCCAAGTGTTGAGACCTGGTGTCACGGACATGATGGCGGGGTTGTCGCGATCTGGCCTGTCACTTGAGATCCTGTCCGGCGACACAGAACAAAAGACTGCGCATTTGGCACAAATGACGGGCATTGCAGAGTACCGCGCGGGCATTTCGCCCGAGGCAAAAACCGCGCGGATCGTGGAACTGGAGCAGCAGGGCATGCGTACCTGCATGTTTGGCGATGGCCTGAACGATACGATTGCTCTCGCACAGGCCCATGCCTCAATCGCGCCGGGAACTGCGCTTGATGCCGCACGAAACGCGGCGGACGTGGTTGTTGTTCAAGACCACCTGCAAGAGGTTCCGAGGCTGTTTCGGGTTGCGCGAAAAGCCGTGCGCCTGTCGCGCCAAAACTTTGGAATTGCGCTCGCCTATAATGCCGTCGCCATCCCTATCGCGGTCCTTGGGTTCGCCACACCATTGATGGCTGCACTCGCGATGTCGCTTTCATCCATCACTGTTCTTTTGAACGCAATGCGCGTTGGGGTCGTAAAATGAATGTCCTTGTGTTTCTTATTCCGGTCTCTCTTTTCCTCGGCGGGCTTGGTGTCTTGGCCTTTGTCTGGACACTTACCTCCCATCAATATGATGACCCTGACGGGCACGCAGCTCGGATTTTGATCGAGACCGATCGCAATAGCGGCGCGGACTAGCGGCCGGCACCCCCAACGCGCGGAGTGTAGCGTCAAAGCTTAAAGCGTAAGATCGGCCTTTATCGACTGCTCTAGTACCTGTTGCGCGTTCGGCAGATCGTTTAGCTGTACTCTTTCAGTCGCACCAGCGCGTGTGTGGCCATTATCCAACCACCGTTGTTCCAAGCGTCGGGTCAGTTCCGGCAGCGCGACATCCAAGAAGGCCGAAAAGGCCCACATCGAATGGAGGCGGCGCCACCCAGGCGCGTCAAGCAACAGGTAGTTTCCTTCCACGATCGCACAGGTCACGTCCGCTTCCACCACTACGGCGCTTCCAATGGCTGCATCCAGTGTACGGCTGAACCGCGGGATGATGACTTCCCCTTCAGTGCGCAAACGGTTCAAAGTTGCCTCAAAGCCAGCCAGGTCAAAGGTCTCTGGCGCCCCTTTTCGCGAAAAGAGCCCGCGCGCTTCCAGAATGGGATTGTCCAGGTGGAAGCCATCCATCGCAACGAGGGCAGTTCGGTGCCCTGCCGCGCCGAGTTGCGCACAAAGCTCCGCGGCAACTGTCGACTTACCCGACCCCGGCGGGCCAGCCAGCGCGATCAGGCGGCGTTCGGGTGCGGCAGGCAGGTCCCCCACCGCTGCCGCGATTTTGGATGCGATGACATCTGGCTGGTGCATTGGTGGCTAAGCAGCGATTGGGTCCGGTTCTTTAGCCCCGGTCATAAAGGCAACCGCATCCGACATCGAATAGTCTTTGGGGTCGATGACCGTCAGGCGCTTGCCCAAACGGTGAATATGGATGCGGTCCGCAACCTCAAACACGTGTGGCATGTTATGGCTGATCAAGATGATCGGGATGCCGCGCGACTTCACGTCTTGGATCAGTTCCAGCACTTTACGGCTCTCCTTGACCCCCAGGGCCGCCGTCGGCTCATCCAGAATAATGACTTTAGACCCAAAGGCCGCCGCGCGGGCCACAGCCACGCCTTGGCGTTGGCCACCAGACAATGTCTCAACCGCTTGGTTGATGTTTTGGATCGTCATCAGACCCAATTCCGACAGCTTTTCACGCGCGAACTTCTCCATCGCGGCGCGGTCCAACTTGCGAAAGACGCTGCCAAGGATGCCCGGTTTGCGGATCTCCCGACCCATGAACATGTTGTCGGCAATCGACAGCGCGGGCGACATCGCAAGCGTTTGGTAGACCGTTTCGATGCCGGCATGGCGGGCCTCAATCGGTGAGGAGAAATTCACCTTCTTCCCTTCCAGCCAGACATCCCCGTCGTCAGGCGTGACCGCTCCTGACACGGCCTTGATCAAGGTCGACTTGCCCGCGCCATTGTCGCCAATGACCGCCAAGATCTCACCCGGCATCAGATCGAAGTCGCAGTTATCCAGTGCGACGACCTTGCCATATCGTTTGACGAGGTTGCGGCCCTTCAAGATAGGCTCTTGTGTGTTCGAAGCAGAGGTCATGCCGACACCTTTCTGATCCACTGGTCCACGGCCACAGCGGCGATGATGAGAAGTCCAATCAACAAGAACGTCCATTGCGCATCCGCCCCCAAGAGCCGCAGCCCCAGCGTGAAGACGCCCACGATCAGCGCCCCAAAGAGGCTGCCCAGGATCGAGCCGCGCCCACCGAACAAAGAGATACCCCCGATCACCACAGCGGTGATGGATTCGATGTTAGCCAGCTGCCCGACCGTGGGCGAGATCGACCCGATCCGTCCAACCATGGCCCAGCCCGCAAAGGCGCAGATGATGCCGGAGAGCAGGTAGACCGAGATCAAAGTGCGTTTGACGTTCACGCCCGAGAGCTCTGCCGCCTCAGGATCATCGCCCACGGCATAAACATGCCTGCCCCACGCCGTGTGTTTGAGTGCATAAGCCAGCACGAAGATCAGCACGAGCATAAAGATCACACCCAGCGTGAAGGTCGCCCCTCCCATTTTGAACTTTGTGCCAAAGATCTGGAGAAGCGCCGCCTCAGCCTGGATATCTTGGCTCCGAATAGTTTCGTTCGCGGAATAGAGGAAGTTGGTGGCCAAGATGATTTGCCAAGTGCCCAACGTCACGATGAACGGCGGCAGTTTCATGTAAGCCACAAGCCAGCCATTGATCGCGCCACAGATCGCGCCCACAGCCAAACCACAGGCAATGGCGACTTCGACCGGCAGGCCATAGCGGAACGTGAACTGCCCCATCACAACCGACGACAGGACCATGATCGCGCCCACCGACAGATCGATGCCCGCTGTTAAGATGACTAAGCTTTGCGCCGCCGCCACGATCCCAACGATCTGCACCTGCTGCAGGATCAGCGTCATCGCGAAGGGCGAGAAAAAGCGCGATCCGATCAGGATGCCAAAGACGATAATGGATGCGACCAGAACAATCAGCGGCACAAAGGCCGGGTTCACGTGCAGGATGTGCTGGATCCGACCGACGATTCCGCGATGCGGATCATCGAACTCTGCCACCGTTTCGGGTGCGCTCCCAGCCGACTCTTCGTAATCGGTGCTCGACATAGTGGTTCCTCCCTCGGTCATTGGATGACCGACCCAGTGCCGTCAGTGTGTCAGAAATTCTTCAGGCTGTCTCGCCTTGGGTGCGGAAGGGCGCAGCCGCCCCTCCGCTTGGGGGCTAGCTTAGCCCCAGCACAACTCTAGGCCTTCGGCCGACGTGATCGAAGGAACACCGTCGACGGGCGAGTCTGTCACCAACGCGACGCCTGTATCGAAGAAGGCTTTGCCGGGTGTTGGCTCTGGCTTGACGCCTTCATCGGCCCATTTTTTGATAGCCTCAACGCCCAGCGCCGCCATCAAAAGCGGGTACTGCTGCGAGGTCGCGCCGATTACGCCATCGGCCACGTCCTGTACGCCTGGGCAACCACCATCGACAGATACGATTGTCACATCATCCGTTCTGCCGAAGTCTTCCAGTGTCTTAAAGGCGCCCGCCGCGGCCGGCTCGTTGATGGTGTAAAGCACGTTCACGCCATCATCTTTGGTCAGAAGGTTTTCCATCGCCTTACGGCCACCTTCTTCGTTGGCATTTGTGACTTCATTGTCGACGATGCGTGGATCTGTCTCATCGCCCCATTTGTTGGGATCTTCCAGACCGATGCCAAAGCCGGTCAAGAAGCCCTGGTTGCGCAGAACGCCCACCGTTGGCTGCGACACATTGATGTTCATCATGCCGATCTTCGCGCTGCTCGTGTCCACCTGACCGGCGGCCCACTTGCCGATCAACTCGCCAGCGAGGAAGTTGTCGGTTGCAAAGGTCGCGTCCGCCGCATCGATGGGCGTCAGCGGTGTGTCGAGCGCGATGACAACCAGACCTGCTTCGCGCGCTTGCGTCACAGCAGGCACGATCGAGGATGTGTCGGACGCCGTGATCAAGATGCCCTTCGCGCCGTCCAAGATGCAGGTTTCAATCGCTTGAACCTGGGTTTCGTGGTCGCCGTCAATCTTGCCTGCAAATGACTTCAGCTGCATGCCCAGCTCTTCGGCTTTGGCCTCAGCACCCTCTTTCATCTTCACAAAGAACGGGTTCGTTTCCGTTTTTGTAATCAAGCAAACAGTTGTTGCGTGACCATCCGCCATGGCCGAACCAGCCATCGCGAACGACGCGATAGCCGCGCCGATCAGTGTCTTTTTCATGTAGTCCTCCCAAAGTTATGTGTCCGCCCGAAGGATGGAACCTCCTTAGTAAAGCGATTCTGAGATGCGGCGTCAATAAATAAATAAAAGTGATTTATAAATTGACTCGCTAGGCGATGGCCCGCAATGTGGGCGTAGGGAGTATGGCAGTGTCAGTAGCCGAAACAGTCATTCGCGACCCGCGCGGCGGCGCCAATCAGTCGGGGCTGCGCGATCAGAATGCGCGTCTTATTTTGTCGTTCATCCGGCGGCACGGTCAGATGCCAAGCGCCGAGATCGCGCGCCAGACAGGACTGTCGGCACAGACGGTGTCTAACATCATTCGCGCGCTTGAGACCGACAACCTCCTGGTCCGCGGAGAGGCGGTCAAAGGCAAGGTTGGCAAACCCTCTATTCCCATGGCGCTGAACCCTATGGGTGTCTTGTCGGTGGGCCTCAACATCGGACGGCGGTCTGCGGAACTCACACTGATCGACTTCAAGGGAGATGAGCTTGACGCACTTGTCACCTCGTACGCCTATCCGGTGATCGAGGACGTGTTGCGCTTTTTGAACGCGTCACTTGAGACGATGTTTCAAGATCGTCCGAACCAACGCAATCTGCTTGCTGGGATCGGCATCTCACAACCCGGCCGCATTTGGGAGTGGCTCGAATCCGTTGATGCGCCGGCAGAGGACATGCACCAATGGCAATCTTTTGACATCGCGCATGCAATTTCCGAAGCAACGGGCCTTGAGGCTCTGGTTGAAAATGATGCCACTTCGGCCTGCATTTCAGAACTTCTGTTGGGCCGTGGCAGCGAGTTTACCGACTTCGCGTACATTTTCATTGGCGCCTTCGTGGGCGGCGGGTTGGTCTTGAACGGCAACATCGTTGCCGGCCGGTCCAAAAACGGCGCAGTCCTAGGGCCAATGCCCGTTCCGAACGGGTCCGGCGGCACAACACAACTGTTGAAGGTCAGTTCGCTTTACGCGCTAGAGACCGAGCTGCGGCGCACCGGTCGGAATCCATTGGAATTGCGGGATATGGGCGATGATTGGTCCTCGATTGAGCAAGCCCTAGAACCCTGGATCGACCAAACTGCCCACTACATCGCGATTTCCTGCGCCTCTATTGCATCGGTGGTCGATATCGAGGCCGTTATGATCGAGGGCGCGATGCCCGCAGACATTCGGCGGCGGCTGACCGATACAGTAAAGTCGAGCTACAACAATCTTGATCTCACCGGCATCGAGAAATTCAGCATTGAAGAGGGCGCTGTTGGGCGCCGTGCGCGCTCTATCGGGGCGGCTTTGTTGCCGATCCACTCACGATATTTCTCTGCCGTTCAAGCCTAAGACACATCAAAACGGTCTGGAAGATACGGAAGTGCCGCGCGGGCGACCTTCACCCGTTGTGCTTCGCTCCGGGGGTTTGCCGGGGCATCGACCGGCGCTTAGACAAAGGCCATCGGTGCGGTAACCTTGCCCAAGCGCTGCGTGAAGGCCGAAATCCCCGTTCGAAATGGGTTCGGGTTTGCAATCACCGCGGCCGCATGGGCCGAGGTGCAGACCGGCGGCGTGATCTCGGCGGCCACGCCGCAATAGAGGACGAACATATGGCTCGCGATGGGCGGGTTCAAAACAGAGCTCGACTGGGACAGCTAAAGGGCCGCGGCCAGATCTGACTGATAGGCAAACAGGGCCGCCAACCCGCCCGTATGGACAAAGCAGACGCGGCTGCCTTGCCGGATCTCTCCGCTGTCGACATGGGCGAGCACGGCGGCAAAGCTTTTCGCCGTATAGACCGGGTCAAGATGAAGCCCCTCGGACCGCGCCATTCGGGTCATGGCCTCCTGGCTCGCGGGGCCGATCTGGCCGTACCCCGGGTCTAAGGCGCCGTCCCACACGACGATATCGTCCTCCGAGACTTGCGCTGCAGGGGGATAAAGGCGCGCGAGGCGCTGCGTCACACGGGCAATGCGCGGTCCCTGCTCTGCCGCGCTGCGCCGCACGCAACTTCCGATGACCTGCGCGCTGGAGCCCGCGCCACGAAGCCCCGCCAAAAGTCCTGCATGGGTCGCGCCGCTGCCCGAGGCCACCACATAAGTGTCGAAATCGTCCGCTTGCCGCAGTATTTCGCCCGCCGCGTCCACATATCCCAGCGCACCTAGCGGGGGATGCCCCTCGGAGAGGTGGATGATATAGGGTGTTCGCCCCTCCGCCATCAGCGCCTCGGCGCGATCATGCAGGGCGGCGTCGGCGCCCTCTTCATCTTCGCCCTCGGGGAAGGTCATGACCTCGGCCCCCATCACCTGCGACAGCAACACGTTGCCGGAGCCGCGATAAAGATCGGATTTCCCCGCCACGCGGTCTTCCAACTGGACCACTGCATGCATGCCTTGCGACATCGCCACAGCGGCGGCAAGCCGGACAAAGTTGGACTGCACCGCACCGGTGATCAGGATGGTATCGGCCCCATCGACCTGGGCTGCGCCAAAGTAATACTCCAACTGCCGGGACTTGTTGCCGCCAAAGGTCGGCCCTGCGAGATCGTCCCGCTTAATGTAAAGCGCGATCCCCA
>CAWUIP010000007.1:0-67101 GCA_963922415.1 uncultured Aliishimia sp.
TTTAGAGCGGTCAGACCTTAGTCGGACACAGCTGCCAGAACCAGTGCCAGGATGATCAGCGGAACAATGATGCCCGCGGAAGAACCTGTTGTTTCTTCAACGATGACAGGTGCTTCGATGATTGGGTCCGCAACGGAGCCCGCAAAAGCAGTCGAAGCAGCAGCGGTCAGAGCAGCAGCAAGAACGAGTTTTTTCATATCAACCTCCAGTTTGCGCGCACCGAATCTGCGATACGCACGCAAGACTTACCTCGTATGCATGTCTAAGCAGTTCAGCCATATGAATGCAAATGCGATCCAACGGCCAATTCCCGCAAGACAAGTGATGTCGTCAAATAAGCAACACTTGCGTGCCAACATTTGCCAGCTCGTAAAGCTCTTCGATATGTTGGTTGTAAAGACCGATGCAGCCGTTCGAAGACCGGCGCCCAATCTTGCGCGTGTCATGCGTGCCGTGGATCCGGTAGTAGGTCCAGGTCAAGTGCAGCGCACGCGTGCCCAATGGATTGTCGGGACCCGGCGCGATATAGGGCGGCCATTCTGGATTGCGCTTCAACATCGACGGGGTGGGGCGCCAGTCTGGCTCCGGATCCTTAAACGTCACCTTGGTGCGACCGCGGCGCGTCAAGTCCTCAGTCAGCGGCACCGACGAAGGATAAAGCTTATAAAGGGCCTGATCTTCGCTCCAGTAATGCACCGCGCGACTGTCGATATCGACTAAGATCGCACCATTGCGCAGGTTGTCAAAGTAAGGCTGCCAGTCGAGCGACCGAAAGCTTGAGATATTGCGCCGAACGGTCTCGGTCACATCGCGCTCAACTTCTGTGGTGGTCGAGGAATTCACACTGTCGGCGTTTTGTGCAATCAACGGTGTGGCGAGGCCAGCGGCCGTTGTGGCCAAGAAGGCGCGGCGGCTTTGAGTTTTGATAGACGTTTTGCTCACGTGCGGTCTCCGAAAAATTGACACACATATAATTCTCTGCACACGTGGATATGGCGCGAAAGCCTCAGTTGCAATTCAAACGATTGTCATATCCGTGAAGGATCGTGATGTGCGTTTGAATTACATCGCACGGTTTAGTATCTCCAAACGGAGTTTTAGGGTGGAGTTGCCTGTGATGGGTCGTTTTTTTGGCGGAGTTGTTGCTCTTTTGTTGGCGCTGACAGCATGTGCGCCGGTCGAAACTCAGCTTGGATCTGACGGAAAGCCCCTGCCCAGCCTCTACCGAATTCGTGCAGGTGACACTGGCAAAATCCAATTTAGCATGCTCGATTCTGTGAACGCACTCCGCCAAGCTTCTGGAGCTGCCGCGCTGACACTTGACTCAAAACTGAACGCCGCCGCCGCGACACATGCGCGTGACATGTCCATCCAAAATCGCCCGTGGCATTTCGGCTCGGACGGATCTTCTCCCATCGACCGTGTTCAACGTGTCGGTTACCCGGGCCAGCTTGTCGGCGAAAACATCTCAGAGACGTATGAGACGGAGCTTGAGACGTTAGCGGCTTGGATGGAACAACCCGATACCCGCCGCGTTATCCTATCCCCCGATGCGCAACGCATGGGATTTTCCTGGTTTCAAGAAAGCAACGGGAAAATTTGGTGGACGCTCGTCGTCGGAAGTTAATCTGCGCCCACCGCACACGGCGCATCCTCGCTTCATTGTTCTAAAAATACTCAGTCAAAATCCCGCCATCAGGGGTTGATGGTGATCAGCGTACCGTTGCGCACCATGGCATAGATCTCTTCCATCTCTTTGTTTTTCACGGCTATGCAGCCCCAAGTCCAATCCGCCTCGTCAGTTCCGCCCCGAAACGGATTGCGCTGGCCATGAATAAAGATGTCACCCCCTGGGCTTTTGCCCAGCGCTTTCGCTTCGGCGACGTCCTGCGCGTTCGGATAACTGATCCCAAGCGAAAGATGGAACCGGCTGTTGGGGTTACGCCGGTCGATGAAATACGTGCCTTCCGGCGTCTTTTGGTCACCTTCAAACTGTTTATCGCCCACAGGTGATCCGCCCAGGTCCACGTCGTAGGTCTTTAGGGCGCGGCCGTTATGGACCAGGAACATCTTGCGATCTGCCTTGTTGACGACGATGCCCGTGATCTCCGGCCCATTGTAGGTGCGAAATTTGCTGCGCCCACCACATGCAGCCAAGATCGTACTGGCGATGCCCAAAAGGAAAAATGCCCGCCGTTTCATGCTCGAATACCTATTTTGTCTGTTTTTCTATGCGTAACACTGTCGGGCCAATCGGGGCCAGAGACGAATAGGGACACGTCACGACTTCGTTACGGCGCATCTCGATCTGACAAACGCTTTTCGATGTCTTCAAGGCGCCGCAGCACTTCATCTCGATAGGTTTCAGTCTCTAACCGGCTTTCTTCTTGATACGCGTCTTGCATCGTATTCACGACCAAACCGACCAGCAAGTTCACGACAGCAAACGTTGTCGCCAAAATAAATGGCAAAAAGAACAACCAGGCATAGGGGTGCGATTCCATCACTGGCCGTACGATCCCCATCGACCAGCTTTCCAATGTCATAATCTGAAACAGCGTGTAGGCAGACAGGCCAAGATCACCAAACCATTCAGGAAAATCGGCACCAAAGAGCTTCGTCGAGATCACAGACCCGATGTAGAAGATGATCGCCATCAGCAAAAAGACTGATCCCATGCCTGGCAGCGCCGAGAAGAGCCCATCGACCACGCGTCGCAGAGACGGTGCTGCTGAGACGACGCGCAGAACCCGCAGGATCCGCAACGCGCGTAAAACAGACAAGCCCTCGGACGCAGGCATCAGCGACACTGCGACGATCAAGAAGTCAAAAACATTCCAACCGCTTTTGAAAAATGTGCCCCTGTAAGCGATCAGCTTCAAGATCAGTTCAATCACGAAGATTGCGAGGCAAAGGGTGTCCAAAATGTTCACCAGATTGCCCGCGACGGCCATTGCTTGCTTGGAGGTATCAAGACCCAGCAACACTGCGTTAAAAAGGATCACGCCAATGATGAAATTTCCAACCAGCCGGCTTTCCAACCAAGATGCAAGCGTTTCACGGGACATCATCTGAGTAGCAAGCTCCAGTTACATTTTGCGCGCAGAACGCGAAAATCGCGCAGCAAGTTCCACATGACTTGACCAGCGAAATTGGTCAACAACTTGCACCCAGTCCAAGGTATAGCCGCCAGCAACAAGAACTGCAGCGTCCCGCGCAAAGGTGCCCGGATCACAGGACACATACGCCACAACTGGAACTTCGCTGTCCGCAATGCAGTCGACTTGCGCCGCGGCACCCGCACGCGGCGGGTCCAGAACGATCCCACTGAACCGCCCTAGCTCGGACGGGGTCAGCGGGTCTTGGAACAGGTCGCGGACCGCAGCTGTTATCGGGAAGGTCAAGTCCGCATGGTTGGCCGCCTCTTGGCACGCCGCAACCATGCGCGCATCGCTTTCAAACGTATGTACCGGCGCATGGTCCGCCAAGAAGAGCGCAAATGTTCCACACCCCGCAAAAAGATCCGCAATGGCGTCAGTTCCTGCAAGGGCTTGGCGCACTGCTGATTGCAGGACTATCTCGCCATGCTTTGTCGCCTGAAGAAAGGCACCATCCGGCAGCGTGACGCGTGCCTGCCCCAAAACAACGTTAGGCGCCGCGTTTTGCAAAACCAGCTCTTCGTCCCAGGTCAGCCGCGCAATGGAAAAAGGCGCAACTGCTGCAGGCAAGCTTTGGCGCAGCGCGTCGTCCAAGGGTTTTCCGCCCGTAACATTCACGGCCAATCCTTCATCCGTCGCTGTGCACATGCAGTCCAATACACCTGCCCGGCTCCCACCCATTTTGGCCAGCGCGCGGCACAGTGCAAAGGCGTCATCGAGGCCTTTGGCCAGAACGGGGCACGCGTCGATATCAATGATTGTCCCAGACGCCCGCGCATGAAACCCAGCCAGCGCTCCGGATTTGGTGCGTCTTGCAGACAGTTTCGCACGACGCCGACTGTCTGAAGGGGAGGTCTCAATGGGACGAAACTCGGGTGTTAGACCCTGTTTTGCTAATGCGTCGCGCACAAGTGACTGCTTCCAATCAGCCACAAACGGATCTGACGCGTGCTGCAGCTGACACCCACCGCAGGTCTTGAAATACCGGCAAGGCGCGGCCACGCGATTTGCGGAAGGCTGAAGGATCTTCGGCGCTGCCATGCGCCCCTGTTCCACCTCACCTGAGACACGTTCACCCGGCAAGGCGCGATCCACAAAGATGGGACCAGCGGCCCGTCCATCCCCTTTATGGCCCAGCGCGTCTATTGTCAGTTCGGGCATGTAGGTGTCCGGTTACTCTGCTGCTTGCGTCCGAATAAACCCACCCGACTGGCGATGCCAATACTGCGCATAAAGCCCACCACGCGCGATCAACGCGTCATGCGTGCCCTCTTCGACAATCTCACCCTGGTCCATAACGATCAGCCGATCCATCTCGGAAAGGGTCGACAAGCGATGTGCAATGGCCAAAACTGTTTTGCCCTCCATCACCCGCGTGAGGGCCTGCTGGATCGAGGCTTCGACCTCACTGTCGAGCGCAGAGGTGGCTTCATCCAAAACCAAAATCGGTGCGTCTTTCAGAATGGCGCGCGCGAGCGCGATGCGTTGTCTTTGGCCACCCGAAAGCTTCACGCCGCGCTCTCCCAGACGCGCCTCGTATCCTGCGCGCCCCTTGTGATCAACAAGGTCCAAGATGAATGCATGTGCTTCGGCCTTCTGCGCCGCTGCAATCATTTCATCCTCGCTGGCGTCTGGCCGACCATAAAGAATGTTCTCGCGCGCAGAACGGTTAAACATCGCGGTGTCTTGGGTCACCATACCGATCTGCTGACGCAGACTGTCTTGCGTTACCTGATCCGTGTCCTGACCATCGATAAGGATCCGTCCGCCTTCGGACCGGTAAAGCCCCAAAAGAAGCGATACCAATGTCGTTTTTCCGGCCCCCGACGCGCCGACAATGCCAACCTTTTCGCCAGGCTTGAGTTTAATCGAAACGTCTTTGATGCCGCCTGTTTCGCGCCCATAGGCAAAAGCAACGTGGTCAAAAACAACTTCGCCCGAAGTTACCTTTAGATCGGTCGCGTTTGCCGCATCCTCAATTCGAACCTTGGGCGTCAGCGTGCGCATTCCATCTTCGATCTCACCCACATTCGCGTAGATCTGCATCAGCGTGAACGAGACCCAACCAGTCATCTGCGCAATGCGGATCGAGACGGTGCCCGCCGCCACGATATCGCCAGGTGTTGCCAAGCCATTTTGCCATAGCGCCAAGCTGATCCCGACAAGTGCAACGGGCAAAACTCCGGCCAGCGTCATCAAACAGACCCTAAACAGGGCAGAGAGATAGCCAAAGTCGATCGCGCGCGACCGAAACGTGCCCAGCGCATCCAGAGCGGCGGTATCCTCGTGCTGAGTGTGGGCGAACAGCTTCACTGTTTTGATGTTCGTGATCGTATCGACGATCTGTCCTGTCACCATCGTCCGCGCCCCGGCTCGCGCCGCAGACCGCACACGGATACGCGGCAGGAACCATCGGATCAAAAATCCGTAAGCAAAGAGCCACACGACAAAAACGCCAAGAATGCGCCAATCAACGGCCATAAGCACCAGCACTGCACCAAAGAGCGAGGCAAGCGCGAAGGCGACCACGTTGATGCATTCATTCACAACATCCGTCACCGCCCGCGCGGCTTGCATCTGCTTTTGCGCCAGGCGGCCGGCAAAATCATTGTCAAAGAACGTCACCGATTGGCCCAACGTCCAGCGGTTCAGCCGCGACGTGACCAATGGATTGATGTTGGGCACCACCATGATCGAGTTTGACGCGTTCGAAAGGCCAAACGCGATGGGCCTTATCAGAAGGAAAAACGCCACGCATCCCAGGATTAGGGCCGTGTTCTGCGCCGAAAAGAAGCCCTCCGCGCCGCTTTCCAATGCTGAATCGATGACCAACCCCAACACCAGGGCCGTCCCAGCCTCCATAACGCCCGCAATTGCCGAAAACGCCGCCGCCATCCAAAGAACAGGCCAGCTGCCCTTAAGGCACCAAATCATAAAGGGCCCTAAGGTCTGTGGCGGTGGTCCATCTGCGGACTGAAACGCGTCAATCCAGTTCTCAATGCGGGTCATTCGGCAGCCTCAGTATTCAGGAACCCACCAGATTGACGGGCCCAGAACCCTGCATATAGGCCGCCTTGCGCCAAAAGCGCGGCATGCGTGCCCTGTTCTACGATTTGGCCCCGATCCAGCACCAAGATGCGGTCCATCTGCGCGATGGTGGACAGCCGGTGCGCAATGGCGACAACGGTTTTCCCCTCCATCATCCCATATAGTGTCTCCTGAATCGCGGCCTCTACCTCACTATCGAGCGCAGACGTTGCCTCATCGAGCAACAGGATAGGCGCGTCCTTCAGAATGGCGCGCGCAAGCGTGATCCGCTGACGCTGACCGCCCGAAAGCTTCACACCGCGCTCCCCTACATGCGCGTCATAGCCGCTGCGACCTTTGGGATCGGTCAACTCCTCGATAAAAACATGCGCTTGAGCTTGGCGCGCGGCATCCATCATCTCGGCCTCTGTCGCGTCGGGACGACCATAAAGCACGTTATCGCGCACTGAACGATGCAGAAGTGAACTATCCTGCTGCACAACCCCGATCTGGCGCCGCAAACTATCTTGCGTCACAGTGCCAATATCCTGGCCGTCGATTAGGATTGTGCCCTGCTCGGGATCATAAAATCGCAGCAGCAACTTCACCAAGGTGGACTTGCCTGCGCCAGACCGACCCACAAGCCCGATCTTCTCGCCCGGTGCGATGGTCAGGTCGATCGCCTCCAAACCACCGGAATCGCGGCCATAGTGGTGGGTCAACCCCTCGATAGTAATTTTGCCATCGGTCAGTTTTAGATCTGTTGCATCTTCGCGATCCACCAACCCAATAGGCTGCGCGATGGTTTCCATGCCTTCTGCGACAACGCCCAATTGCTGGAAGAATGAGGTCAGCGCCCACATGATCCAACCGGTCATCGCGTTTAGGCGCAGTACCAAGGCGGATGCGGCGGCAACGATCCCCACACTGGCAAGGCCCTGCATCCAAAGCAGAATTGCCCAGCCGACAACACCGACGATCAAAAGGCCGTTGAGGGACGTCAGCATGATATCCATCATGGAGAAAATGCGCATTTCGGCGATGAACGTGGTGCGTGTCTTGTCGATGGCCTCCTTTGCGTAGGAGACTTCGCGGTCGTGATGCGCAAACATCTTGACCGAGTGAATGTTGGTATAGCTGTCGACCACGCGCCCAGTTGTTTCAGACCGCGCGTCCGAAGCAGCCTGGCTTGCCGGTTGCACGCGTTTGACAGTCCACGCCGTCAACCAAACGTAAAGGCCAAACCATAGCACCAGCGGTAGCAAAAGGCGTGGATCAGACACGGAAAGAAGCACTGCAGCGCCCACCAGATAGGCAACAGAATATGCAATCGCATCAAAGACTTGAAAAATCACCTCCCCCGCAGCGGGCGGTGTCTGCATGATCCTGTTTGCAATGCGTCCCGCAAAATCATTCTCGAACCAACCAACGGACTGACGCAACACGTGACGGTGCGACCGCCATCGGATGAGCGTTCCAAAATTGGGCATGACCCCATTGTTGAGCAGGAGAACACCCACAGCTTGAACGGCGGGGCGGATGAACAGCAGAAACAGTGCGACAAGAATAAGTTCGGTGCCATGTTCGGCCCAAACTTGGGCAGGATCGCCTTTCAGCAGGTCAACAACCCGCCCCAAATAGCCGATCAGCCACACTTCCATCGAGGCGATGACCACCGATGACAGCGCAGTCGCAACAAACAGTCCCTTAAACGGCTGAGCGTAGTCTTTTAAGAACAGCCAAAGCGTGGTTGGCGGCGTATCAGTCTGTTCATAAGGCGTGTAAGGGTCGACGAGATTTTCGAAAAATCGGAACATAGGAGAGCCCTCGGGCAAGCAGCAAATTGATTGTTTGGTCGGCGGCAAGGCTGACCAAAAGCGAGCAGGTCAACCGTTTAAAAAAAGGTGATCTGATCCACTCGCATCATGCTGCATCTCCATTCTGTGATGCGGGTGATTTAGCGCAATCTGGAAGGGAAGTCACCCCAAAAGCGTCTCACGAGACAGTGTAAATTCCGAGGCAATCCAAGCTGCTTCGCGGTCCCTCAAGACCGCGCCCAGGGTCGCTCCGGAAAACTGGTCTGCCAAGTCTTTGGCCTTTAGCGGAAATTTCGCCTCTGCCCCACGCGCAACGGCATCCTTTTCGGAAACTAGTAGCGGCGTATCCAACAGAGCAGCGCGCAACATCAAAGCACTTAGCCCTTGGGAAAACCCCAGTCGATAACCCAACTCGCCTGCGCTTGCGGTGCTCTCAGCCGCGCTGCGGAGACGCTCAAACTCACGTGACTGTACCTTACTGAGTCGCAGACCACTCGAAAGATCGTGTGGCCCAAGGCTCGCCAAACGAAGCATCGGGTTTGGCGAAATCCCGAACATACCTTCGAGATGCACCAAAGGTGCCAGTGGATCGGTCGTCACGCCAGGAAGCAATCGGTGTAACAGGCCCGTCGCCACCAATCCGCCCATTGCAAAAGCGGGATCATCGGCGCTCAATAGTTTGAGCAGTTCCGACGTTACGCGTTCTTTGCTGAGCCTTTCGATTCCGTCTTGTGTGGCGGCAATTGCGGCCAAGGCGTCCGGGTCAAACCCTTCTGACGTGCTGCCATACTGCGCGTGAAACCGAAAGAACCGTAAACTGCGCAAGTAGTCTTCGCGTATGCGATCTTCGGGCTGACCAATAAACCGAATGCGTGTTGGTTTGATGTCGTTCAACCCGCCGACGGGATCCTCAACCGTCCCATCGCGCTGCGCATAAAGCGCGTTTACCGTAAAGTCGCGCCGCGCCGCATCTTCCGTCACTGTTTTGGCAAAAGTGACGACCGCGCGCCGTCCATCCGTCTCAACGTCTTTGCGGAACGTTGTAATTTCATATGGGACATCACCGCTGATAACAGTGAGGGTTCCGTGCTCGATGCCGGTGGGAATGACCTTGAAACCTGCTGCCTTAAGGAAAGTCTTGGCAGTTTCAGGTGGAACAGGGCTTGCCATATCAATGTCAGTCACAGGAACTCCCAAAAGGGTGTTCCGCACGCATCCCCCGACAACATACAAGGCATGCCCCGCCGCGTCATAAGCGTCAAACACAGCTTGCGTTGTCGCCGCGGTGAGCCAATCGCCTGAAACGTTCAAAGGTCTTGGGTTGCTTCTGCCCATCCGCGCAAGATCCGTGCCGTTGCGCCCCAAATGTAATAGGGGCCGTATGGAACCGCATAATATGCGCGTTGGCGCCCCCGCCAAAGGCGTGATTGAATGCCGAAATTCCGGGGATCGAGAAGGTGAGACAAGGGAACCGTAAATACCTCCTCAACTTCGCCAGTTTCGGCCACAACCTCAAACGGGTCATTCAGCCGAGCAACCACAGGTGTCATGATAAAGCCGGTCACCGTCTCGTGCTGTGGCAAATGACCCAAGATTTCGACGTTGCGACTGGGTAATCCAATCTCTTCCCGCGCCTCGCGTAGCGCGGTTTCATCGATCGTGGCGTCGCCTGCGTCCTGTTTTCCGCCTGGAAAAGCGATCTGTCCAGGGTGATGTTTTAAGGCTGACGACCGCTTTGTCAGAAAAACATGCCAATCGCCGCGCTGCCAGGCCACACATACCAAGACACCAGCCGGCCGTAATTCCCGGTCCGGCGGCAAGGTAACATCGGTGTTCAAATCGAAATCTGATGACGCGATATGCGTGGCCGCAAGTGCGTCGACGGCGCGGTCAAACATCTGGATTGTTGGTGTTGTCAAACCCAAGCGTCGCTGGGTCCAGATCGTAATGTGCACCACAGAACTGACAATCTGCCGTAACGCGTCCATCGTCTGTCGTCATAGTCGCAATATCGCGCATCGAGTAAATAGACAGACTTTGACGGACGCGCTCTTCCGAGCATGTGCATCCAAACCGTACAGGCTGGGCATCATAGACCCGCGGTGTTTCTTCGTGAAAAAGCCGCACCAGAAGGTCACTTGGCGCAACGGCAGGTCCGATCAGCTCGAGCTCATCGACCGTGTCCAAAAGAATGTTGACGCGGCTCCAAGTTTCTTGGTCATCGCCATCCAAGATGTCGGTTGCTTGCAGAACATCTCCAGTGCCCTCGCCCTTGGCCACAAAGGGAGAAGCCTTGGGCAAGTGTTGAAGCATGACACCGCCTGCGCGCCAATGTTCTGCCTGCCCGGCCTCTGTTGAAAGACCAAAGCAAAGCTCGAATCGTGTTGGTAACTGTTCGGATTGCGCAAAATATGCCTCTGCACATGCCGAAAGTGAGCCGCCGTCCAACGGCGTAATACCTTGATAAGGCGTCATACCTTCGCCCTGGTCAATCATCACGGCGAAGTAGCCGTCGCCCAGCTGCGCAAAGGGCGCGTCGTCGGTGACGCGGTCGCGGTCAAAGCTCGCATAGGCACGAATACGCGCAGGTTCCCCCTCTGCATCGGGTCCGTAGTAATCGGTCGCTATCATGCGGACCGCACCTTTGGTTTGAACCTGCAGCGACAGTTTCCAACGCAATTTAATTGTCTGACCAATTAAGGCTGTCAGAAGGGCCATTTCGGCAACCAGTGCTTCGACCGCCGGCGGATAGTCATGTTGACGTAAGATACCTTCCAAAACGCCGTCCAAACGAGCAACACGACCACGAATGTCAGCGCTGTCCAGCTGGAACGGTAGGACGGTATCGTCCCATGCAAGTTTAAGTCCGATGTTCATGGGGTTTCCTAAAACGCCGCGTCTTGGCATACCGGCGCTATATAACCTTGGTCTCGACAAGTTAAACCCCCACTATGATGTAGGTTCCAATGATCCCACGACTCGGCGAACCTGTCGCACCCGATCAAACCTATCGCTTGCGGCCGGGTGCTTATGCCATTTTACCGCGCGACGGAGCGATCTTGCTCACAGTGCAGCATGGGGACACAATAGAACTGCAGCTTCCGGGCGGCGGGATCGATAAGGGCGAGCCGACGTTGCGCGCATTGCACCGAGAAGTCATGGAAGAAACGGGCTGGACAATTGCCGGTCCGAGGCGCCTTGGCGCGTTCCGGCGATTTGTGTTTATGCCTGAATACGGTTTCTGGGCGGAAAAACTTTGCAACATCTACGTTGCTCGGCCCGTGCAGCACGTGTCGGACCCAACGGAAGACGGGCATGAAGCCGTGTGGTACCATCCTATCGACGCGGTCAAAGCACTCGAAAATGTCGGCGACCAACGGTTTGTGCGACAGTACTTCGATCTAACCGGTGTAATCTAGCAGGACGACAGAGACGTCATCCTCCATTTTCATGCCACCCACATACTCGGTCAACCGCCAGGTGAGCGCTTCCAGGAACATGCCGCCAACAAGATCGTCAAGGTCAGACACGATCCGTTCCAACCCGGCTTCGCCCAGCATCTCACCGCGAGAATCAACACATTCTGTCACGCCGTCCGAGAACAACATTATCCGATCTCCAGGTTCCATCTGGATCTCAAAATCAGAGAAGACGGCGTCATCAAACAGACCAACCGGGAAACCGCCTGGTGACACCTGGGTAATCTCGCCATCAACTCGTTGCAGCAGCGGATGGGGGTGGCCAGCTTGACCCAACCGCAACAGACCGGTCTTGAGGTTGAGATCCCCAATCAGCATCGTGAAATAGTGATCTGTATCCATCTCATCGAGGACAAGCGCGTTAAGTTTCGAGATGGCTTCACCTGGTTGGACGGGCGAATAACAACCGTCGCTGTCGCGTTCCAACGCAACATTTTGATCAGGCGCAACAGGAGACAAAAATCCGGCGATCCGTGCTGTCATCAAGGCGGCACTGATGCCGTGGCCGGACACATCGATCGCATAGAGCCCGATATGATCTTTGCCTGCGGGATAAAAGCCCACCAAATCACCACCGACATACCCACTGGATCGCAGCATCAGTGAAATTTGGCATTGATTGAAGTCTTTATGACGTTCGGGAAGCAGGGATTGCTGAAGTTTCCGCGCCTCGCGCAGGTCGTCATCCAGCGCATCGTTAAGCCGTTCGACTTCCTTTAGCGCTTCACCCAGTGCACGGTTTTGATCGGTCAAGCGCGTTTGCATATCCAAAATACGTTCACCCGCGCGGATACGTGCATGTAACTCGTGACCGTCCACAGGCTTTGTCAAAAAGTCATCTGCGCCGGCCTCGAGTCCCTGAGCAATTTCGGCTTTGTCGCTCTTGGACGTTAGCAAGATGAAGTAGGTATAGCTTGCCTGATGTCGTTCCCGAAACGCAGCACAGAATTCAGGGCCAGTCATCCCAGGCATCATCCAATCACTCAGGATAATCTCTGGCACATCTGTCTCGAGAAGTTGCAAAGCCGCATCGCCACTTTCGGCTTCAGTGACGCTGTATCCCCATCGCTTCAACGAAGATGTCAGAATCTTGCGTTGCAACCGACTGTCGTCGACTACAAGAACACGGCGCGCGGGCACAGGCTCCGCATCGTCCACAATCGTGTTGGTTTCCCGATTTGCCTGCATAACATTCCGACCCAAGGCTCTGCAGAGGTTTAGACCTGTCTATGTAAACAAAAGGTCAAACGTCGAATTTTACCGACAAACCAAACTCTCTTAACCTTGGAAGAACAGAAAATATTGTAATCTCACGTTGCGTACACATGGTGAGGTTGCGGTGATTAACTGGGATAAAGTGAACGAGTTGCGTGACGAGATTGGCGCAGAAGACTTTTCGGAAGTCGTCGAATTGTTTCTGGAAGAGGTGGAAGAAACACTCACAAAAGTTGGCGAAGCCGGTCGCTCAATGGAACATGACATGCACTTTTTGAAGGGTTCCGCTTTGAACTTGGGCTTTCATGATTTTTCAGAGCTTTGCCGAGCCGGGGAAGAAGCTGCGGCAAATAATCCGATGGCTGAGGTGGACGCCGCAAAAATTAAGGACTGTTATCAAGCATCCCGTGCGCTTTTCATTTCCGAACTCAGCAGCCGCTTGGCGAGTTGATATCACACGAGTTTGTACATTTGCTTTGGATCAATTTCCCCAAATTCGTCCACGACCTTTGATTTCAAAATCTGCATTCCTGTGATCCAACGATCATGGTCCGTCGCGCGCAAGGCTGTGTATTGCGCCACTTGCGGGTGCGATAAAATCAGAAACTTATCAGCTTTGACCCCGGTGATCACCGCGTCTGCGACTTCATTGGCCGAGAGCAGGTTGGGAATGTCCGCAGCATCATTGCCGCTTAGACCAATAAGCGGGGTTGCTACATATTGCGGGCATAGAACGGACACCCCAATCCCATCTTTCCCGTGCATTATCGCAAGCGACTCCGCAAAACTCAGTGCTGCGTGTTTCGTCGCACTATAGGCCGCGTCACCAATCTGGTTCAAAAGACCGGCGGCAGACGCAACGTTGATGAAGTATCCGGCACCACTATCCAGCATTTGTGGAAGCAATGCGCGTGCAGCCCAAACGTGCGCCATGACATGAACGCGCCAATTCAAGTCCCAATCTGCGTCCGACGCTGACGCAACATGTCCGGGTTCACCCTTTGCGAGCCCAGCGTTTGAGACAAAAACATCAATAGGACCAAGGGTCTCGGTCACCTCCGCGATCAGGGTCTGAACGCCAGCTTCGGTGCTGACATCACAGGGTATGGCGTGTGTGTCGAGTTCGGCTGCCACCGCCCGTGCAGACGCTGCATCGCGATCCGAAACCACAACCCGAGCGCCTTCTTGTGCCATAGCTTTACAAATCGCAGCACCAATCCCACGCCCGGCTCCCGTCACAACAGCTATTTTTCCTGTAAATTCCATGCGTCTTCCTCGGAGGCCCACAATAAACTGGTCTGCTGTGGGCATAGGTTCCTCAACAAGACCGGTCAATCTTGCGACATCCTAACAAACGAGCTATCGGCGGCGAAACGGGAAAAGGAGCCTGGCTGTTATGACTGCCCCTACAAAAGTTGTTCTCGCCTATTCTGGTGGTCTTGATACATCGATCATTCTGAAGTGGCTTCAAACGGAACGAAACTGCGAGGTCATCACTTTTACCGCTGACCTGGGGCAAGGCGAAGAACTCGAGCCAGCACGCGCAAAAGCCGAGATGATGGGTGCCAAATCCATCTACATCGAAGACTTGCGCGAGGAGTTTGTGCGCGACTTTGTTTATCCAATGTTCCGCGCGAATGCTGTCTACGAAGGCCAGTATCTGCTGGGAACGTCGATTGCTCGGCCCCTTATCTCCAAGCGGCTTGTCGAAATCGCAGAAGCCGAGGGCGCCGATGCGGTATCTCATGGGGCGACGGGTAAGGGCAATGATCAAGTGCGTTTTGAGCTCAGTGCCTACGCCCTTAATCCTGATATCAAAGTGATTGCGCCTTGGCGCGAATGGGATTTGACATCGCGCACTAAACTCATCGAGTTTGCCGAAGCGCACCAAATCCCGATCGCAAAAGACAAGCGTGGCGAGGCACCGTTTTCGGTCGACGCAAATTTGCTTCATACATCCTCTGAAGGCAAAGTGCTAGAAGACCCAGCAGAGGAAGCACCCGACTACGTGTATCAAAGAACGACGCATCCCGAGGATGCACCAGATACACCTGAATTCGTCGATATTGGGTTTGAGCGTGGGGATGCCGTATCCATCAATGGCGTGGCGATGTCTCCTGCCTCGGTACTGACGAAACTAAACGAGTTAGGTGGGCGGCACGGATGTGGGCGACTTGACCTTGTTGAAGGGCGCTTTGTTGGCATGAAGTCGCGTGGGATTTACGAAACGCCGGGCGGCACACTGCTGTTGGAAGCGCATCGTGGAATTGAGTCGATCACCTTGGATCGGGGCGCTGCGCATTTAAAAGATGAGCTGATGCCGCGCTATGCTGAACTAATCTACAATGGGTTCTGGTTCAGCCCCGAACGTGAAATGCTGCAAGCAGCTATCGACAAGAGCCAAGAACATGTCACCGGGACCGTCCGGCTAAAACTATACAAGGGTCGGGCCGCTTGTGTTGGGCGATGGTCCGAAAAATCGCTCTACTCAGAAGCGCATGTGACGTTTGAAGAAGATGCGGGCGCATACGACCAAGCTGATGCGCAGGGGTTTATCCAGCTCAATGCGCTTCGCTTGAAACTACTTGCAGCGCGGGATCGAAAGTCGCGTTAAATCTTGCGGGCTGACAACGCGTCATAGATGGGCATCGCCTGGTCTACCAAGCGCTGATCTTCGTTGGCGAGCGGCGGCAATGGGCCTTCGGGCCCACCGAACCCGGTCGAGTTGTGCACGGCCCCATACCAATGCGGTGCCCATGCACCATCTTGCGGTATGCCACCTTTTTGCCAACGCAACATTTTGGACGTCCACGGCACTCCAATTTCGTCGCAGAGTTTGTGCAAGACTTCGGCCGGGTTTTGCCGAACATCATAACTGTCGACAACGACAGGGCTCAAATTCTGTGCCACCATGGCCTTATAGAGCCTCTTTTGCTGATCAAATCCCAAGTCTTCGGATGTCAAATTTTGGCGTTTTTGGCGATAGCTCGCCACCACGCGCGCCGGATGGCGGATCAGAAAAACATGACGCGCCTGGGCAAACCAATCTGTCGGAAATCCAGACAACATGTGATGTGTCATTTGTTTCGAATACACATGCTTCGGACCCGCCTGGACCCATGCCGAAGGGACTTTTTGCGGATCAAGCTCCATTGATGCGAGCGTTTCGGCGCGCATTGGGTGAGTGATCCCAGTTGCGTTTAAGTAGGCTCCATAGAAGGGCTCATCTATGACAGTGAAATCGTCCCGAGCTGCAAAGCTGTACATCAAAGCTGTCGACAAATTCCGAGGTCCCGACCACATCGCAACGTGCATATTTCGTCCTTTCAACACTGTGTGAGGCACGCGCCCGTGAGTTGCGCGTGTCTTCTGTGCCATGCAGATGTTCCAATGTAATGCAGGAGAGGTCCATGTTGAGAAACTCAATTTTATCCGCGATCTTCGCTGTTGGCCTAGTAACCACGGCGCAGGCTGAAACAGACGTCTTGACCGTTGCTGGCGGATGCTTCTGGTGCGTCGAGGCGGACTTTGAAAAGGTGCGCGGTGTCAAAGAAGTAGTCTCGGGCTTCACCGGCGGACGGGTGGAAAACCCAACGTACAAGCAGGTCGTGCGCGGTGGCACGGGCCACTACGAAGCGGTGCAGATTACGTTTGATCCGTCCGTTATTTCCCGCGGACAACTTTTGTCTATGTTTCTGCGATCCGTGGATCCAACCGATGCTGGTGGCCAGTTTTGTGACCGCGGCGAGTCGTATCGCACAGCCATATTTGTAGGGTCTAACCAGGAGAAATCAGCCGCAGCCACCGCAGTCGCTTCAGCCGCACGCGACCTCGGACAGGCCGTCGTCACACCAGTCTTGCCGGAAAGCGCTTTCTACCCTGCGGGGGCCGAGCATCAAGATTACTACAAAAGCCAGGATCGGGTTTTCACGCGTTTTGGCGTCATCAAGAAGGCCAAAGCCTATCAAAGGTATCGTGATGCGTGCGGACGAGACCAACGCGTACGCGAACTTTGGGGAAGTGCCGCGCCTTTTGCGGGCAGTTAGACACCTATTTCATCGTGAAATCTTCCAGATCTTTCAGGTCTGGAATAACGTCCGCAGTCCCGCGTCGCGTAACCATGATCGCGGCAGCGCGTGTGGCGGTTTGGAGAGCTTGCTTCATCGGCAAGCTCCGATCCAAGCAAGCTAAAACATAGCCTGCAAAGGTATCGCCTGCGCCTGTTGTATCCACGGGCTCCACCGCAACCGCCGGAATATGCGTACTTTCGCCCTTAGTGTACCACGTCGCACCTGCTGAGCCCTCGGTCACGATCACGTCGGAAATACCTAAGTTTTGTGGGGCAGTGCCCAATGCCTTCGCCAATTGCTGGGCTTCGATCTGATTGAGGACTAAGAGATCCAAGTACGGCACAACGGTTCGCACGGCGTCGGCGTCAAACGGCGCGGCAACGTAGGCCACGTGCAGCCCAAGCTGCTTGGCGAGTTTTGCGCCTTGCACTTGCTGGTTCGTCTCATTCTGCGTGACAAACCAATCTCCAGACGACGCCTGGGTCAGCGCGTGCGAGACCGCATCTTCGTCAAGTTCAGCGTTTGCGCCGGGCAGAAGGATGATCGTGTTTTCACCTTTTGCATCCGTTGCGATGATGGCATGGCCTGTGACGGTCGCACCTGTCGAGATAAATCGCGTATCGACCCCGTATTCCAACAACTGCTGTTTGGCCCAAGTTCCTTCTGCACCCACGCGGCCAATGTGACAAACATGCGCCGCCGCACGCGACGCTGCGACGGAAATGTTGGCGCCCTTACCGCCAAGTCCGCGCGTGTGAGATGCACAAGCCAAAGTTTCCCCTGGCGCTGGAAGATGTGACACGGAGTAGAAATAATCGGCGTTGATAGAGCCTAAATTCCAAACAGTCATCAGCCCACCTTACAGGCGGCAAGGATCGCCATGTTTAAAATGTCATTGGCTGTATGCGTGGTCGAACAGACTTGAATGGATTCATCAACACCACTCAAAATCGGCCCAATGACCGTCGCGCTTGCCATTTCTTGCATCAGTTTGACAGAGATACTCGCCGAATGTCGCGCGGGCACGACCAGGATGTTTGCCGGGCCCGTCAGGCGCGAAAACGGATAGGCTTGCTGGGCAACCGAGTTCAATGCCACATCAACCGTCATTTCGCCTTCATACTCAAAGTCGACGCCACGCCGATCTAGGACTTTGGGCGCCAGATGCATCTTTTCGGCCCGTTCGGAAACAGGATAGCCAAAGGTAGAGAAGCTGACGAAAGCAACGCGTGGCTCCATGCCTAAGTTGCGGGCCACGGTTGATGCCCGTTCAGCAATCGTGGCCAGGTCTTCTTCATTGGGCCACTCGTGCACCAAAGTGTCCGCTATCAGAATGATACGGCCCTTGTGCAAGACTGCTGTTATCCCTGCAGCGCCGTGTTCTGCATCCGCGTCGAACACATGGTTTATCTGATCCAAGACAAACGCAGATTTACGCGTCGCACCCGTGACCAAGCCGTCGCCATGCTTATGTGCCAACATCAGCGCAGAGAAGACATGCCGATCACGGGCCGCCAAACGATGGATGTCCTTTTGATCGAAGCCTTTGCGTTGGAGACGGTCATACAGGAACGACTTGTAAGTCTCTAAATGGGGCGTATTCGCAGCATTTACGATTTCCAGCTCGCGCATTGCATCGCCAAGGCCCGCTTCTTCCAGTTTTTCCTTCACGTCCGCTGCGCGCCCGACCACAAGTGCTTTACCGAGGCCAGACCGTTGATACATGACAGCCGCACGCAGCGTGCGCGGGTCATCGCCTTCTGCAAAAATCATGCGGGCTTGGTTGGCACGTGCCCGTGCATTGATGCCCCGCAGAATGCTCGCCGTTGGGTCCATTCGGCTCTTCAGGCTGACTTCATAAGCGTCCATGTCGATGATCGGACGCCGCGCCGCGCCAGTATCCATACCAGCCTTTGCGACGGCCGTCGGGATACGGTGAATGAGACGCGGGTCAAACGGCGTAGGAATAATGTAGTCCCTACCAAAGGAAAGATTGCGACCATACGCCAATGCGACTTCGTCTGGAACGTCTTCGCGCGCCAGTTCCGCTAAGGCGTGTGCACACGCAATTTTCATCTCATCGTTGATGGCGCGTGCATGGATGTCGAGCGCACCACGGAAAAGATACGGAAACCCAAGCACGTTATTGACTTGGTTGGGGTAATCACTGCGGCCCGTGGCGACGATAGCATCAACGCGCACCTCATGCGCCTCTTCCGGTGTAATCTCGGGGTCTGGATTCGCCATCGCAAAGATGACAGGGTTATCCGCCATGCGCGCGACCATGTCAGGCGTCACAGCACCTTTGACAGACACGCCCAAAAACACATCCGCGCCATCCATCGCTTCATCAAGACTTCGCATTTCAGTTTGGACAGCATGCGCAGATTTCCACTGGTTCATGCCTTCGGTACGGCCCTGATAAATGACGCCCTTCGTATCACACACGATGCAATTGTCATGCCGCGCGCCCATCGCCTTTAGCAGTTCAATACAGGCAATTCCCGCAGCGCCCGCGCCATTCAGAACAATCTTTACATCTTCGATTTTCTTGCCGGAAATGTGGAGCGCATTGATGAGCCCCGCCGCGCAGATCACAGCCGTCCCATGTTGGTCGTCATGAAAGACGGGTATGTCCATTTCCTCTTTCAGACGTTGTTCGATGATAAAGCATTCAGGGGCTTTGATATCTTCGAGGTTGATACCGCCAAAGGTTGGGCCCATCAGTTTAACCGCCTGGCAAAACGCATCAGCGTCCTCAGTGTCCAACTCGATATCGATGGAATTCACATCAGCGAAGCGTTTGAACAGAACGGCCTTACCTTCCATCACGGGCTTGCTGCCCAGCGCACCAAGATTGCCAAGCCCCAAGACAGCGGTGCCATTGGACACAACCGCAACCAGATTGCCTTTGTTTGTGTAGTCGTAGGCAGTTGCCGGCGACTCCGCGATGGCAAGGCAAGGAACGGCGACGCCAGGCGAATACGCTAGGCTGAGATCGCGCTGCGTTGTCATTGGAACGCTTGCCTGCACCTCCCACTTGCCCGGTGTCGGGTCGAGGTGAAAGGCCAATGCCTCTTCGTCCGTGATGCGTGTTTTTGACATTGGCTGCCGATCCTCCCGTGGCTGGCCTTCGTCTTATCAACCCAAATCATCCCGCTCAACCAGCCCAATTGGGGCCTTTTCCGCACGATGCGGTCAAAGTAGGGTTCGCCGACGTCAAAGGGGGAAATCATGACCGTCACGCCCATGATGGCTCAGTATCTAGAGATCAAAGAGGCGCATAAAGACGCGCTTTTATTCTACCGCATGGGTGATTTCTACGAGATGTTTTTTGACGATGCCGTCGCGGCGGCGACCGCTCTCGACATTGCACTGACAAAACGGGGCAAACACAACGGCGATGACATCCCGATGTGCGGCGTGCCTGTTCACGCTGCGGAAGGTTACTTTCTGACGCTCATCCGCAAGGGTTTTCGAGTGGCAGTCTGCGAGCAACTTGAAAGCCCTGCCGAAGCCAAAAAGCGCGGATACAAGGCGGTCGTGAAACGTGGTGTGACCCGGATCGTCACGCCGGGGACCTTGACCGAGGACACGCTCCTAGATGCGCGGCGGAATAATTATCTCGCCGCCTTTGCCGAAATTCGTGACCAAGCAGCATTGGCATGGGCGGATGTTTCCACAGGCGATACATATGTTTTGCGGACCACGTCCGCGCGTCTTGGGGCCGAGCTTGCCCGTTTGAGACCCGCCGAACTCATCGTGTCAGAGACAAACTATCTAGCATTTCAGCACGTAGAGACTGAATTCGGCATCGCCCTGACTGAACAGAGCCGCGCCAGCTTTGACAGTCAGGCTGGACAGGACCGTTTGTTAAAAACGTATAAGATCGGCAGTCTCGACGCTTTTGGACAATTTGATCGCGCAGAAGTTGCCGCACTCGGAGCGCTAATTGCCTATGTAGAGTTGACGCAAAAAGGGAAACTGCCCAATCTCGCTCGCCCCAAGCAAGAGTTGGCACGCGGCACCGTGCAAATTGATGCAGCAACGCGGCGTAACCTAGAGCTGACACAGTCCATGTCTGGTCGTCGCGGTGGTTCGCTGCTGAGCGTAATTGATGAAACGGCAACTGCAGCCGGGGCGCGGCTTTTGGAACGTTACGTTGCATCACCTTCGAGGGATGTTGAGCTGATCCAACAGCGCCAAGCCTGCGTTACGCATCTCTTGAACGAAACTGAATTGGCCCACTCCCTCAAAGAGGAACTAAAGTCCACTCCGGATGTCGAACGGGCCTTGTCACGGCTTTCGCTTGAACGTGGTGGACCGCGTGATTTGGGTGCCGTGCGTCGCGCGTTAGAGGCCGCTTGTCGTGTTGAAGTACTCCTATCAGGCTGGGATACCCTGCCTGAAGTGTTGCATCAGGCGCGTTTGGCGTTGTCCGGGCAGAGTAAACTTCTGCATATGTTGGAGTCGCATCTGACCGCTGATCTACCGGTGCATGTCCGAGACGGCAATTTCATCGCGATGGGTGTCAATGAAACCCTGGATGAGGCACGGACGTTGAGGGATCAAGGTCGCCAAGTTATTGCGAGCTTGCAAGAGCGATATCAGTCTCTAACCTCCGTGAACTCACTAAAGGTCAAGCACAATAACGTGCTGGGGTACTTCGTGGAAACGCCGGCAACACATGCGAAAGCGATGATGGCCGAACCACTTTCCGCCACTTTCATCCACCGGCAGACAACCGCAAATCAAGTTCGCTTCACAACAACAGAACTGTCCGATCTGGAACGAAAAATTCTGGCCGCAGGCGATGAAGCTTTGCGCATTGAACGCGACATCTTCGAAACCCTGCGTCAGTCCGTCCTAGAGACAACTGCAGCGTTACAACATGTCAGCATGGCCTTGGCAGAAGTCGACGTGCTCGTCGCCTTTGCCCAACGCGCGATGCGCGAAGACTGGGTGGCACCGAAACTTGACGACAGCCGCGCATTTCAGATTGTGGAGGGGCGCCACCCTGTGGTGGAAGCCGCGTTGAAATCAGGCTCAAACAACGCTTTTGTGGCCAATTCTGTCGATCTTTCAGCCGAAGGAGAAACCGCAGCGATCTGGCTTCTGACTGGCCCCAACATGTCCGGTAAGTCCACGTTCCTTCGCCAGAACGCGCTGATTGCCATATTGGCGCAGATCGGAAGCTATGTTCCAGCCCGCGCTGCGCACATTGGCTGTGTCAGTCAAATTTTTTCCCGGGTTGGGGCGTCCGATGACCTGGCGCGCGGACGATCAACTTTCATGGTCGAGATGGTTGAAACCGCAGCGATCCTAAATCAATCCGACGATCGCGCATTGGTTATTCTTGATGAAATTGGCCGCGGGACAGCCACCTATGACGGCTTGTCAATTGCGTGGGCCGCCCTGGAATATCTTCATGATATCAATCGGTGCCGGGCGTTGTTCGCAACACACTACCATGAAATGACCGGCCTCGCGGCGCGCTTGGACGGTTTGCAAAACGCGACCATCGCAGTCAAGGAATGGGATGGCGACGTCGTTTTCCTACACGAAGTCCGGGAAGGATCGGCGGATCGCTCTTATGGGGTGCAAGTCGCAAAACTGGCGGGCTTGCCAGACGACGTCATCGCGCGCGCACGCATGATCCTCGATAAGCTGGAGAAAGGCAGCCGTGAAGATGCGCGCAGTCCCAGCGCGATCATTGATGACTTACCACTTTTTGCCGCCGCGCCCCCAGAACCAACCATGCCACCAGAAAGCTCGCCAGTTCTAGATCTGTTGGATGACATCCAACCGGACGAACTCAGCCCGCGCCAAGCGCTTGATCTGATGTATCGGCTTAAGGCCGCACGGGGTTAGGCGGACGGCATAGACGACACGCCAACTTGCGCCGGGCGCAGCAAACGGTCGTGCAGCATGAACCCTTCGGCTGCGACATCAATGATATCTCCCGCCTTTGTGCCCGGCACCGGCGCTTCAAACATCGCTTGATGTTGCTGAGGATCGAAGGCGTCACCCGGTTGCGGAGATATCAGGGTGATCCCATGCTTGGAAAACACATTCAAAAGTTCACGCATCGTCAACTCGATGCCCTCAATCAGGGCCGCATTGTCGTCAGACTGCGTTCCGGCCGCCGCCTCAACTGCGCGTTTCATATTATCGTAAACGGGCAGCATATCACGCGCGAGCTTTGATCCTCCGTAGTTCTCGGCCTCTCTTCGGTCTTTCTCGCTGCGTTTGCGCGCGTTTTCAGCATCTGCCAAAGCCCGCATAAAGCGGTCCTTCAGTTCATCACGCTCGGCACGCAAAGCGTCTATTTCAATGGCTTCGTCATCGATCTCTTCTGACAATGCCATCGCTTCTTCTTCGGCCGCAGCGAGAATATCGTCCAAAAAGTCGTCGTCTTTCTTCGGATCCGCCATGACACCTCTCTAACTTCGATCAGACAGCATCTTCCCGACCAACTGCGCTGTGTAGTCAACAATTGGGACGATGCGCCCATAATTCAAACGAGTGGGCCCGATCACACCAACAGCGCCCACAACCTTACGGTCCGCGTTCATATATGGGGAAACGACCAAAGAGGAACCCGAAAGTGAGAAAAGTTTGTTCTCAGACCCAATAAAAATTCGTACGCCGTCACCAGCCTCGGCCAAGTCCAAAAACTCGGCGATATCACGCTTGCGTTCCAGGTCATCAAAGAGGACGCGAACACGCTCTAGTTCCTCGCCTTGTTCCTCGGACAAAAGGTTGGATCGTCCCCGCACAATCAGTCGTTCAGCTTGGTGATCATGCGTGCTCCACACCGCCAAACCATCTTCGACCAAAGCCCCGGCAAGCGCGTCCAACTCTTGTCGGCGGCTGGCGATCTGGGTTTCGACAATCGTGCGGGCATCAGCCAGCGTGCGCCCTTCTATGAGGGCGTTCAAAAAGTTCGCAGCCTCGCGCATCGAGCTTGGCGTTTGCCCCAAAGGCGGCGTGAAGAGCCGGTTTTCAACCTGGCCATCTGCAAACACCAAAACCACCAGCGCGCGATCTTGGGCCAAGGGCACGAATTCTATGTGTTTGATGGGCGCCTCTTGCTTGGGCGCCAGCACCAGCGACGCGCCATTTGTAACCCCAGAGAGGGCCGATCCTACCCGATCGAGAAGTGATGCAATATCCGTGTTTTCATCACCCAAGGTGGCTTCGATCTTTTCGCGGTCGCGTGTTTCAGGGATGCCAATCTCCAATATCCCGTCGACAAACATGCGCAGCCCAAGCTGCGTCGGCACCCGGCCCGCACTGACATGCGGGCTATCGAGCAGACCAAGATACTCAAGATCCTGCATCACATTGCGGATCGTAGCGGCAGACAGGCTTTCACTGAATTCCCGGCTGAGCGTACGCGAGCCAACAGGGTCGCCGTTGTCTAGATAACTTTCCACAACACGCCGGAACACTTCGCGCGACCGGTCGTTTAGCTGATCTAGAATATTAGGGGTATCGCTCATGCCTGACCCTGAAGCCGTATCTGAAGTAAAGGGATTTTCCGTGAAAGGTCAATCAGGGTTGCATGCAGGATAATCCAAAGGCTATCTGCCCAAGCAGGGGCACGAAAGGAAGCAAAATGCGACCATCCGGACGCGCCGTCGCAGACATGCGGCAGGTGTCAATTGAGACAGAATTCACCAAACATGCGGAAGGCGCTTGCCTTATTAAGATGGGGGATACGCATGTACTGTGCACAGCGACCATCGAAGATCGTGTTCCACCTTTCATCAAGGGAACGGGCCTGGGTTGGGTGACTGCGGAATACGGGATGCTGCCACGTGCGACAAATACGCGGATGCGACGGGAAGCAGCGGCCGGCAAGCAAGGCGGGCGGACGGTAGAGATCCAGCGATTGATTGGACGATCGTTGCGTGCCGGCGTGGACCGTGTCGCGTTGGGTGAGCGCCAGATTACGGTGGATTGTGACGTCATCCAAGCCGATGGCGGCACACGGTGCGCTTCCATCACCGGCGGCTGGGTGGCGCTTCGACTGGCGGCCAACAAGCTTTTGACCGCTGGCGATGTGCTGTCGGATCCGATACTCGACAACGTGGCCGCCGTGAGTTGTGGCATCTTTGCGGGCCAACCCGTTTTGGATCTTGATTACCCCGAGGACAGCGAAGCCGGGGTGGATGGAAACTTTGTTATGACGGGCGGCGGCAAGATGATCGAAGTCCAAATGTCTGCGGAAGGCGCCACGTACAGCCGAGATCAGATGAACGTTCTGTTGGACCTAGCGGAAAAAGGCGTCTCTGAGCTGGTGGCCGCTCAGAATGCCGCCGTGGCATGACCCGCAAGTTTTCGGACAAGACGCTTTTGGTGGCGACGCATAACGTTGGAAAACTTGACGAAATGCGCAGCATCTTTTCCAAGCTGGGGATTTCCATCACCGGCGCTGCAGATCATGGCTTACCGGAACCCGAAGAAACGGAAACAACCTTTGTTGGAAACGCCCGGATAAAGGCCCATGCCGCAAGTCAAGCGACGGGTCTGCCAGCATTGGCGGATGACAGCGGCCTAGAGGTTGATGCGTTGGACGGCGCGCCCGGCGTGTATACTGCTGATTGGGCGGAAACACCGTATGGGCGAGACTTTGATCTTGCGATGCAGAAGACGCAAAGGCTTTTGGTCGAAAAATCTGCAGCGCAACCGTGGACTGGCAGATTTCGCGCAACTTTGGTTTTGGCTTGGCCGGATGGTCATGACGAGGTCTTTGAAGGCACGTCAGAGGGACATCTTGTTTGGCCAACGCGCGGAGCTCACGGCCACGGATATGATCCTATGTTTGTTCCGGATGGCTACGACGTGACTTTTGCGGAGATGGAGTGGTCCGAAAAGAATGCAATAAGCCACCGTGCGCGCGCCGTTGCAGCTTTGGTTGATGGCATCTTCAACTGAGTCATCCAGGCAGGTTGGTATCTACCTGCATTGGCCATTTTGCGAGGCAAAGTGTCCATACTGCGATTTCAACTCACACGTCGTCGCATCAATAGATCAAGACGAATGGAAACGCGCTTATCTCAAGGAACTCAGCCGGTACCGGGACCTTTTTCCAGAGGCCGTGATAAAAACCATCTACATTGGTGGCGGAACACCAAGTCTTATGGAACCTGCGACAGTTGCCGAGATTTTGGATAAGATCTCTTCCTATTGGCGGACGACAAACACGGTTGAAATTACGTTAGAAGCCAATCCAAGTTCTGTCGAAGCTGGGAAGTTCAAAGCGTACCGTGCAGGCGGTGTGAACCGGGTATCGCTGGGTGTCCAGGCCTTAAACGATAGAAGCCTAAAGCAGCTTGGGCGTTTGCACTCGGCGCGCGAAGCCCGCGCCGCCTTGGAAATCGCCCAATCTACGTTCGATAGGGCGAGCTTTGATTTAATCTACGCACGTCAAGATCAATCCATGACCGAATGGCAGAACGAGCTGAAGACGGCGTTGAGCTTTGGCTTTGAGCATCTGTCGCTGTACCAATTGACCGTCGAAGACGGCACCGCATTTGGTGACCGGTGGCGGCGGGGTAAGCTCCTTGGTCTTCCCGATGACGACTTATCAGCAGATATGTTTGATGAAACTGTTCGACTGTGTGCTGACGTAGGGCTTGAACAGTACGAAGTTTCTAACTTTGCCGTGCCTGGGCAGGAGTCCATCCACAACAGTATATACTGGTCCGGCGAGCCGTACTTTGGCATTGGCCCGGGCGCACATGGGCGTGTTTGGAACAGCGACGGCGCCAGAATTGCGACCACAACTTATTTGGCGCCTAGAAGATGGCTTGATGCTGTGTCGCAAGGCCGGGGAGAGGATAGCTGGGCCGCTCTTTCAGCAGAGGAGCAAGGCTCGGAATACTTACTCATGGGATTGCGTACGGCAAAAGGTATTTCGCGTTCGCGGTATGAAACCATCAGCGGTTTACGCCTGGACCAGTCCAAACTAGATGACCTGTCTGATTTGGGTATTCTTATGGTCAATGATGGTCAAATAACTGTTAGAAAACAATATGTTAAGGTTCTAAACTCAGTTATTTCCCGACTGTATGACGCCTAGCCACCGCTGATGACTCGGCAAAGCTCATCAAGTTGATCCAAGGACTTGTATTGGATTGTGAGCGTTCCACCATCATTACCTTCACGATGCGATAAAGTGACTTTCATTTTAAGAATAGCGGAGAGATCGCCTTCAAGCGCTCGTGTATCCGCATCTTTTTCATCGCTTACGGTTGAACGCTGCTTTACGGGTTCTTCTGTCGACCCAGATTGCAACGACTTCTTAACCAATGCTTCTGTGGCCCGCACTGACAACCCACCTTGAACAACTTTCTGCGCCAAGGCTTCTGGATTTTTCGCTGTGATCAAGGCACGTGCATGACCCGACGATAGTTTTCCGTCTTGCAAAAAATCCAAAATCGATTGTGGTAATTGCAGCAAGCGCAGAATATTTGCGATGTGGCTTCGGCTTTTCCCAAGTGCTTCTGCCAGTTTCTCCTGCGTGTGGCCAAATCGATCCATCAACTGACGATAACCACGTGCCTCTTCAACAGGATTTAAATCCGCACGTTGAATGTTCTCGATGATCGCAATTTCAAGAACCTCGATATCGCTATAGTCACGTACAACCACAGGAACTGAGTGCAAATTTGCCATTTGCGCTGCACGCCATCGACGTTCGCCCGCGACAAGCTGGTATGAAGAATCCCCAACTTTCCGAACGATGAGGGGTTGAATGATGCCTTTTTCTTGGATCGACGTCGCGAGTTCGTCCAGGTCCTCTTGCTGAAAGACCTTCCTCGGCTGATCTGGGTTTGGGGTAATGAGTTCGATAGGTAGCGTGAGCGGCGATCGATCCGACCCGTCCAAGCGCGCTTCCTCCGCGCCAGCATTTACGTCCGACATGAGTGCTGAGAGTCCACGCCCTAAGCCACGTTTTCTTTCATTACCCTGCATGTGCGACTGCCTTCTCTTCACTCCGGTCCAACATTTCCTTGGCAAGTTGCCGATACGCAAGTGCCCCTTTAGACACGGGATCGTAGTCGACGACAGGAAGCGCGAACGACGGTGCCTCGCTCACGCGCACGTTTCTTGGGACCATTGTCTGGAAAACAACGTCCCCCAGCGTTGCGCGTGCGTCTTCTTCAACCTGTTGGGACAGATTATTTCGTGCGTCAAACATCGTTAACAGCACGCCTTCGATACGCAGTTCCGGATTTCCGGCCGTTCGGACCTCACGGATGGTCAGCATCAACTGAGACAGTCCCTCCAACGCAAAAAATTCACTTTGCAATGGGACCAGAACCGAGTCTGCGGCAATCATTGCGTTAACTGTCAGAAGACTAAGCGATGGCGGGCAATCAATCAGGACGTAGTCGAAACCAAAGTCAACCATTGCGGATTGACGGAGGGCATCATGCAGAAGGTAACTCCGCTTTTCATTTGCAACGAGTTCGATGTCCGCAGAACTCAGATCAACAGTCGCGGGAACAATAAAGAGGCCTGCCTTGTCAGTCTGACGAATAACATCGTCAAGCTGGATGCCTTCCTCCAGAAGGAGTTCATATGTGGTGAAGTCGCGTTGGTGTGACCCAATGCCCAATCCCGTCGACGCATTTCCTTGGGGATCTAGATCGATTACGAGAACTCGTTTTCCAAGATCAACCAAAGCAGCTGCTAAGTTGATCGCGGTCGTCGTTTTTCCTACACCGCCTTTTTGGTTCGCGACGGCGATGATTTTCGGTAAGCCCTGCCCGTTCATCATAGGTTCCGCTTGATGTTTGATAGTTTTAGGAGAACTGCATTTTCCTCGGACTCACTTTGTACCACATCGTGTGCGAAACTCCATTGGAGGAGTGCTTGTTCAAGCTCTTTTTTCCAGCTTTGCCCTTTGAGAGCTATAAACTCTCCGTCCTTCTCAAGATGAGCGTGAGCATAGCTGATGAGGCGTGGCAGAGGTGCAAGAGCACGGGCGCTTATTGTTTGAAACTTTCCCGCGTCCAGTTGCTCAATCCGTTCGTTTACAACTGTGACGCTTAAGCCAAGCTCGCGTGCGGCTTGCCGCAGGAATACACATTTTCTGCGGTCACTTTCGACCAAGGTGACCAAAGTTTTATCCGAATGTTCTTGCATCGCGATGGCAACCACTATGCCTGGGAACCCTCCCCCAGACCCAATGTCGAGCCAAGTGTCTACGTTTGGCCGAGCACTGAAAACTTGCAGGCTATCCAGAGTATGACGTCGGCGAATATCAGTGATGGTCGATGGCGCAATCAGGTTAATTTTGGGTGTCCACTTAAGGACGAGCGCCTCAAACGCACTCAATCTTTGTTCTGTTTCACGTGAAACAATTTGCATTGCAGGCAATTTATGCTGTCATCTTGTCTGCTTGCTTCAGCGCCACAAGCAATGCGACAAGAGCTGCTGGCGTCACTCCATCAATTCGAGACGCCTGCAAAAGAGTTTTTGGCTGCGCCTCTATAAACTTGGTCCTCATTTCATGAGATAAGCTGGCCACTTTACCATAATCGAAATCGATCGGAATCTCCTGCGCCTCGGCCTTCTTCAAAGACTCGATATCCAGTTGCTGTCGTTCGAGATAGTTTGCGTAGACAGCCTCGTTCGACATTTGCCGTAGGACGTCAGGCCGAAATTGCTTCAGTCGAGGGTCGACGTCACAGATTTGTTCCAGAGACACTTCTGGAAAAGAGAGCACTTCCAACAGCGAGCGCCTCTTTCCGTCCTCTCCCACCTTAATACTGTATTCCGACAGCTCAGACGGGCTATAGCGATACTCTGTCAAAACAGTACGGGCAGCGTCCAAATCCTCTGCCTTTCTTTGGAATACCTCCGCACGCTCTTCCGACACACACCCCAATTTCATTCCACGTGGTGTCAATCGCTGGTCTGCGTTATCCGCTCGGAGCGACAAACGGTACTCTGCCCGGGACGTAAACATACGATATGGCTCTGAGACCCCGCGGCTGGTCAGGTCATCAATCATGACACCAATGTAGCTGTCGGATCGAGAAAAAGTCACTTCTTCAGCTTCCAAGACACGCGCAGCCGCATTTAGACCGGCAACGAGGCCTTGCGCCGCTGCTTCCTCGTATCCAGTTGTTCCATTAATCTGACCAGCTAGAAACAGACCGTTCAGCGTACTCAACGCAAGTGTATCGTCTAAACACCGCGGATCGACGTAATCATACTCAATCGCATAACCCATCTGCAGTATCTCAGCGTTTTCAAGTCCCTTGATAGAGCGAACGTACTGCATCTGAACGTCCTCCGGCAGCGATGTCGAAATTCCGTTTGGGTATACTGTTTCGCCATGCAAGCTTTCGGGCTCTAGAAAAATCTGATGTGAGGCCTTCTCGCGAAACCGAACGATTTTATCTTCGATTGATGGACAGTAGCGTGGCCCGACACCTTCAATGTGTCCGCCGTACATTGAGGATCTACTGAGATTCCGCTCAATAATATCATGCGTTTCTTCATTCGTATGTGTGATACCGCAAGAGATTTGTTCGGCAACAGGCTCTGTAGACAGGAAAGAGAACATCACCGGGTCATCATCACCGGGTTGTTGTTCCAGCACATCCCAATTGATGCTCGACCTTCGCAATCTTGGAGGCGTGCCAGTTTTTAAGCGGCCTGTTGTTAGACCCATATCAGCAAATCGATCAGCCAAACGAATTGACGCATCATTCCCAACGCGGCCTGCGGAAATGCGTTTTTCTCCGATGTGAATAGTGCCACGTAGAAATGTTCCCGTGGTGACGATAACTTGGCTTGATAGAATTTCGGCCCCATCGGCAAGCTGAACACCGTTAATGGCATCGCCGGTCTGAATCAGATCAACAACTTCAGCTTCCACAATACGCAAGTTGGGAGTTGCCTGCATCAAACGCAGCATCTCCGACTGATAGCGCATACGATCTGCTTGCGCACGTGGTCCCTGGACAGCGGGGCCTTTTCGTCGGTTCAAGAGTCGAAATTGTATTCCGGCGTAGTCCGCAACCTGACCCATTACGCCATCTAATGCGTCAATCTCACGGACCAGATGCCCCTTGCCTAGACCGCCAATGGCAGGATTACATGACATAACTCCTATATCTGCGAGTCTCATCGTTACCAGGATTGTATCTACGCCCATTCGGGCGCTTGCATGTGCCGCGTCACAGCCCGCATGTCCGCCTCCAATGACAACAACATCACAACTTGATTGTTTCACGTGAAACACTCCATCTATTTCCCTAAGCAAAAACTAGAGAAAATGACATCTAAGTAGTCATCTATATCAACGCGGCCAACCAAACTATCAATCTTTAGCAACGCTTCTCGCACCTGCAAGGCCGCCACTTCCGCAACATCCGGCGCATCCAGAACGGTACGACCAGCCTCCTCTACATGCCGTAAGGCGCCAGACACGCTCAAATACTGCCGCTCTCGATTTACAGAACCAGCCTGTTCAATCCGTTGCAGCAAGATCCCGCGAACGCGATCAAGCAATTCGTCAACACCCTTACCAGTCAAACCCGATACATTCAGACCGTCGCCATCACTGACATCAGCCTTTGCCCAAACGACCAAATCCTCTCCCTCCGGCTCAAGATCCGGAGCCTCTCCCCGTTCCGTCAACAAAATCCGAATATCGGCATTCTTCGCACTCGACATCGCTCTTGCGACACCCAATGACTCAATCGGGTCCTGTGTTACACGAACGCCCGCCGTATCCAGAAATGTAACCGGCAACCCCTTGAGATCAACACGAGCCTCTAGAACGTCCCTTGTCGTACCAGGTATGTCTGATGTCAGAGCAATCTCTCGACGCGCTATCGCATTTATCAGCGTAGATTTTCCGACATTGGGCCGGCCAACTATCGCAACCACAAAGCCCGACCGCAAGCGCTCCGCTGTTTCGAATCCATCCAACTCTTTGCGCATTTTCGCTTGTACCGCATTAAGCAAGTCCAAGACTTCGACGCTCACATCCTCCGGAACTTCCTCATCTGCGAAATCTATCGTCGCCTCCAACAACGCGCCTGCGCGAACCAAAATCCGACGCAACTCGTCTGCAAAAGACGAAACAGCCCCCGACATTGTTTTCGCGGCCTGCGCTCGTTGCAGTTCCGTTTCCGCTGACAGAAGGTCCCCTAATCCCTCCACCTGCGAGACATCGATTTTACCGTTTTGTAGCGCCCGCAACGTGAACTCGCCAGGTTCCGCCAAACGGCATGCCTCGAATTTCGAGAGTTCTGATAAAACTTCGTTAACGACCGCAACACTGCCGTGCAAATGAAGCTCCAAAACATCTTCGCCGGTATAGCTCCTGGGTGCACGAAAAAAGAGTGACAGTGCACGATCTAATACTCGACCGTCACGAGCCGTAACATTCGCCAAAGTTGCATATCTTGGTTCAGGCACCTGCCCGATTAAACAACGCGCAATCGCCTCAACGTCGCTGCCAGACACTCGAATTACAGCAACACCAGACTTCCCTGTAACCGTTGCAGGGGCAAAAATCGTATGCATGACAATTGCTGACCTCCAACGAAAAACTACGTGTTCATAGAGTCAAAGAATTCGGAATTTGTCTTTGTTTGCTTGAGCTTAGAGATCAAGAACTCGATCGCATCTGTTGTACCCATCGGATTCAAGATACGCCGCAGCACGAAAGTCTTCGCCAGATCAACCTTGTCCACCAGCAGATCTTCTTTCCGCGTTCCCGACTTCAGAATATCAATCGCTGGGAATACACGCTTATCTGCAATTTTACGATCCAAGACGATCTCTGAGTTGCCCGTGCCCTTGAACTCTTCAAAGATGACTTCGTCCATCCGGCTGCCGGTATCAATCAGCGCCGTCGCGATAATCGTAAGTGAACCACCCTCTTCAATGTTCCGTGCAGCTCCAAAGAACCGCTTTGGGCGTTGTAGCGCGTTTGCATCCACGCCACCCGTGAGAACTTTACCAGACGATGGGACCACCGTGTTGAAGGCACGGCCAAGGCGCGTGATGGAATCCAACAGAATGACAACGTCACGCTTGTGTTCAACAAGGCGTTTGGCCTTTTCGATGACCATCTCTGAAACAGCAACATGCCGCGTCGCTGGTTCATCAAATGTCGAAGAGATCACCTCACCCTTAACGGATCGCTGCATATCAGTGACTTCTTCTGGCCGCTCGTCGATCAGCAAGACGATCAGATAACACTCTGGATGGTTGCGCTCGATCGAGCTCGCGATGTTCTGAAGTAAAACTGTTTTACCAGTCCGCGGCGGCGCAACAATCAACGACCGTTGACCCTTGCCGATCGGTGAAACCAGATCAATGATGCGTGCTGACCGGTCTTTTAACGTCGGATCATCTGTTTCCATTGTAAGGCGTTCATCAGGATACAACGGCGTCAGGTTATCAAACGCGATTTTGTGGCGCGCCTTCTCTGGATCTTCAAAGTTAATCCGAGTCACGTTCATAAGTGCGAAGTAGCGCTCATTGTCGTCCGGCGCGCGGATAACACCTTCGATGGTATCTCCTGTCCGCAAAGAAAACTTCCGGATCATATCCGGCGAGACATAGATGTCATCTGGCCCGGGAAGATAGTTCGCTTCTGGAGACCTTAGGAATCCAAAGCCGTCTTGCAGAACTTCCAAAACACCATCGCCTGAGACTTCCCAACCTTCATCTGCGCGCTCCCGCAGGATCTGGAACATCATCTCGCCCTTACGCATGGTCGAGGCGTTCTCGATCTCAAGGTCTTCCGCCATCGACAACAAGTCTTTTGGGCTTTTCGCCTTAAGGTCAGACAGATTCAGTTTTTCAGTCGTCATTGGCTTCACAGCGGATGGCTGCGCTCCATATTATATCAAGGAAGATGTGATCCCGAACGGGTACCGTTGTCGGGTACGCCTGGACCAACAGAGAGTCAAGCATGCGGGTCTCCTTCCTAAATATATAGAATATAAAAGAAGTAGTTGATGTATGTAGGCATACCGATGTCTGTTGATGAAATAGTATTCAACCGAGATGTCCTATGTTGATAACTTCACTGACATACGTCTATCTTAGCTAAATTGACAATTTTATTATAATTTTCAAGTACTTAAAATCCTACAGTGGATGAGAGCGGTGGATAAAGCTGGGATGAAGTCTGGAAAAACAAGTCATCCACAGGATCTAGGTTATCCTTTCCCAGAGAGGAAGATATAGCCAACAGATCCCCGAAAGCATGCGAATTTCGGTCTGGTTCAGCCACAGGATGCTGTTATGACGGCTCTCACAAGGTTGCCCGTCCTATATCCACATGACTGACCCACAAACTATCCCCATTATTCTTGCATCAGGATCATCAATTCGCGCTGATTTACTGCGTCGAGCGGGCCTGGCATTCACCATCGACGTTCCAAACATTGATGAAGACACAATAACCCAGTCTCTACGGTTAGAGGGTGCCAAGCCACGTGATATAGCGGATTACTTGGCAGAAGCGAAAGCAAGGAAGATTGCGCAGCGCAACAACCGGGCTTTTGTCATCGGGTGCGATCAAGTTCTGGATCACCAAGGTGTCTTGTTCGCAAAACCGAGGTCGCCAGAAGACTGCAAAGAACAAATCAAGCAGTTGTCAGGATCCTCGCACACGCTGCTGACTGCGGTGGTCGTTTATCATAACTCCGAGCCCGTGTGGCGGCACATCGGTATTGTCAGATTGCGGATGCGTTCTTTGTCCGACAGTTTCATCACCGACTATGTTGATCGTAACTGGGATAGCATTCGCCATGCTGTGGGTGGGTACAAACTTGAAGAAGAGGGCGTTCGCTTATTTTCTTCGGTCCAGGGAGACTTTTTTCACGTTCTGGGTTTGCCACTGCTAGAACTCCTTAGCTATCTTGCTGACCGGGGGGAGATTGAGACTTGACGAGCACAAAAATTCCATTGGCAGGTGTTATTGGATCCCCAGTCGCGCACTCGCGGTCCCCAAAACTGCATGCACATTGGCTCCGAACGTTCGGACTACCGGGTCACTACATTCCCATGGATGTCTCCACAAAGGATCTAGAGGCCGCAATTCGAATGCTGCCAAACTTGGGATTTGTGGGTGTAAACATCACGATTCCCCATAAAGAGCGTGTGCTGGAAATCGCTGACCTAGTGACAGATCGCGCGACGATGATCGGTGCCGCCAATACTCTGATCTTCCGAAAAGACGGCAAGATACACGCTGATAATACCGACGGGTACGGATTCTTTGAAAATTTACGAAGCGGTGCCCCACAGTGGGACCCACGTGCGGCTCCAGCGGCTATCCTCGGCGCGGGGGGTGCCGCACGGGCTGTCGTTGCCTCGCTCCTGGATGCTGGTGTTCCCGAGGTCCTCATTTCCAATCGAACGCGCATTCGTGCAGAAAAACTCGCAAATGAGCTGGGTCATCGGGTCACCGTGGTTGATTGGGTTCAAGCCGGCAACATGCTGGATGAGGCAAATCTATTTGTGAACACAACCTCTTTGGGCATGGACGGTAAGGCAGAAATGCGCATCCCACTGGATGGTCTTCGGCCTGGGCTCGTTGTGACCGACCTTGTGTACACACCCCTCCAAACCCGATTGCTGCAAGCGGCAGACGCTGCTGGGTGCACGACGGTGGATGGGCTTGGAATGCTGCTCTACCAAGCTGTTCCAGGATTTGAACGGTGGTTTGGAATGCGTCCTGAAGTAGATGCGGCTGCGCGCGCGGCTGCCTTGAAATGAGGTTTAACCTTGGCCTAACCGGATCGATCGGTATGGGCAAATCAACAACAGCGGCGCTGTTTCGTGATGAGGGATGCGCGGTTTGGGACGCCGATGCTGCCGTGCATCGACTATACGCTTATGGCGGTGCAGCCGTGTCCGAGATTGAAAAACGCATGCCCAATGCGATCGAAGGCGGAGCCGTTTCCCGCGCCAAATTGAAGCGCATTCTCGAAGCAGACCCAGATCGCCTTCAGATCATTGAACGCATTGTTCATCCGTTGGTGCGTCAAGATCGGCAAGCTTTTTCGGCTGCGGCGTCTGAAGATATCCGTGTTTTTGACATACCGCTCTTGTATGAGACTGGATCTGAGGCTGAGTTTGATGCGATTGCCTGTGTTTTTGTGGACGTCACAGAGCAACGGCGTCGGGTTCTCGACCGCGGCACAATGACGGAGGATCAATTGGCCTTTATTCTGTCCAAACAGCTTCCAATCGCGGAGAAAAAGGCACGCGCTGATTATCTGATCGAGACAGATACTGTCCCGCACGCGCGCCAACAGGTCCAAGATATTGTCCGCGATATAAGAAAGAAACATTAGTATGCGCGAGATTGTCTTAGATACAGAAACAACAGGGTTTGATCCGGAGACCGGCGACCGAATCGTGGAAATTGGCGCTGTTGAGCTTTCTGGTCACATGCCGACAGGCCGAACCTTTCACGAGTACATAAATCCCGAACGCAGCATGCCGCAGGAAGCGTTCGAAGTTCATGGCCTGGGAGACGAGTTTCTCGCTGATAAGCCAAAGTTTGCTGAGATTGGCCAGAAATTCCTCGACTTCGTTCAGGATGCAAAACTTGTCATTCACAATGCGTCCTTCGATATGAAGTTCTTGAACGCGGAACTCACTTGGCTTGGGCTGCCCATACTTCCCAATGATCAAGCGATCGACACATTGGCAATTGCGCGCAAAAAGTTCCCCGGTTCCCCGGTGTCACTGGATGCCTTGTGCCGGCGGTTCGACATCGACAACTCGGCACGCACCCTGCACGGCGCTTTGCTTGACAGTGAAATATTGGCCGAAGTCTATTTGGAGCTGATAGGCGGGCGGCAACCGGATTTCGGCCTGCAATCTACGGCGACGGTAGGGGCAGGTCCGCGCGATGCAACCTGGGTTGTTCCGAAGCGACCTAACCCACTTCCAGCCCGCGTCACCGAAGCAGAAAGCGCCGCCCATAACGCGTTCCTAGAAACGCTGGGCGACGACGTAATTTGGCGAAAACAGTAGTTCGTTAAGCGTCTGCTTTTGGTTGCTCGGCCTGACGCTTGGCCAATTCCGCCCGGTACATGCTGAGAAAGTCGATGTTTTCCAGGTTCAATGGCGGGAAGCCGCCATCGCGCGTCACATCACTGACAACACGGCGCAAGAAAGGGAAAATCATACGAGGGCATTCGATCAGCAAAAACGGATGCAACTGTTCTTCAGGGATGTTGTCTATGTAGAAAATCCCTGCGTAATCGATCTCCAGCAGGAAAAGGACCGCGTCACCGTCCTTTGCCTTAGACGTGATGTTCAGTTTGATCGACGATTCATACTGATTTTCGGCTGACCGTTTCTTTGCATCCAAGTTTACCTGAACCTGCACATCAGGCTGCACATCGCTTGGCGCGCCCTTTTGCGCCATGATGTTCTCAAATGACATATCACGCACGAACTGACCTAGCACCCGCATTTGGAGCTGCGGTTGAGCTTCGGCGCCGTTCGGAACAGCAGTTTCTTCAGCCATGAAATCTCTCCGATTTAAAAGTTGCGGCGTCCGTATCAGGTTCGGTCAGGCGGCTCAATGACTTGGGTCATCATTTGTCCACCCAGATTTACCCTGCGTCCGTTTTGGTTCGGCAGTCACGTCCGTATAGTCCCCGTCAATCACATCACTTTGGTGCGATGGATGGCGCGGTCCGGCAGAGAAACTTTGATGTATCACCCGTCCTCGCACAGCATGGAACACGTTGTGCCGCACAGCTGGGATCAAAAGAGAAAAGCCAACTGCATCTGTAAAAAAACCAGGCGTCAACAACAGCGCGCCAGAGAACAGGATCATAGCACCATGCGCCAATGGTTCAGTTGGGTCTTGTAAGTCTTGCATTTGGTTCCGCAACTGTCCCAACACCTGCATCCCTTGCTGCCGAACAAGGTACGTCCCTAAAACTGCAGTGAGAACGACGATCAACAGCGTCGGCCATAACCCCAGAAAACCGCCGATTTGAATGAACAAGGCGATCTCGATCAGCGGAACTGCGATAAATGCGATCAATAGCCACATCAGGTGTCACCTTTTTGTAGGTCAGAGTTCGGTGGACTTGCACCAGTGCACCACCTACATAAGGTCCAACCGGCACTTGTGCCATGGTCTGCTCATGAGGTTGCGATGAACTCCCCCTTACTTCAGCTGCTTGTATTAGCTGGAATCGCGATTTTTCTGATATTGCGTCTTAAAAATGTCCTGGGCACCCGCGAGGGCTTTGAAAGCAGCGAGCGTGCGCCGTCCCCGACCGAAACCAAACGACGCGCCGAGTTTGAGGTGATTGAGGGCGGTCCGGATCGCGATGTCGTCGACCACGTCGACGAAGGGTCAGCATCTGCGAACGCGCTTTTTGCGATGAAAGATATTGAACCCTCGTTCATCGTTGGCGACTTTCTGCAAGGTGCGCGCGGCGCCTATGAGATGATCGTCATGGGTTTCGAAAAGGGCGAGCTTTCCGATATCAAACCATTCTTGGCCGATGACATTTATGAAACCTTCGCTGAAGTCGTCGAAGAGCGTGAAGAAAAAGGTCTTAAGATCGAAGCCCAATTTGTTGGTGTGCGCGAAGTGAAGTTGGTTGATGCAACGTTTGATGAGGATACCAACGAGGCTGAGATCGCCATCCGGTTTGTCGGCGAGTTGACATCGGCAGTCCGTGACAGCGCAGGCGAGATCATCGAAGGATCCACAACAGAGATCAAACGGCAGAAAGACACATGGGCGTTCGCCCGTAAGATGGGCAGTGACGATCCCAATTGGCTCTTGGTTTCTACAGACGCGTAATCTGCAGTGCACTTAGTCTTGGTGCAATGCTGTGTTGTCAGGTGACGGCACAGCCTGTGCCAGAAGTTTCCTATGAAGTACTGGAGTTTTCACAGCTTGATCGTTGGTCAGATGATGATCACCAGGCCGCGTTTGACGTTTTCAAAGGGACTTGCAACGACCTTAAAGACCCAGATTGGCGCGCCGTCTGTGCGGCGGCACAAGATCAGACAAATGCCCGAGCATTTTTCGAACTGTTTTTCCGGCCCTTGGCGATCGACGATGGATCCCCTGCGCTCTTCACTGGATACTTTGAGCCAGAGCTCAGCGGTTCGCGGCGCCCCAGCGCGCGCTTTCGGTATCCGCTTTATAAATATCCACCAGAGGCATCGGCCAAACCTTGGCTGACACGTCGAGACATCTTGACGTCAGATGTAATGAAGAACCGCGGGCTTGAAATTGCCTGGGTCGATGACCCAGTTGAGCTTTTCTTCCTGCAAATTCAGGGATCTGGCCGTATTCGGCTGAATGATGGTGGTGTTCTACGCGTGGGGTATGGCGGTGCCAACGGCCACGCGTATCGGTCTATTGGGCAAGAACTTGTGCGTCGCGGTATTTACGAGATCCATCAAGTGAGTGCTGACGTCATAAAAAACTGGGTGCGTCGCAACCCCGTTGAGGGGCGGGAACTGCTGTTTCACAATCCATCTTATGTCTTCTTTCGGGAGGTGAATCGAGTTCCGGCCGATCAAGGTCCGTTGGGTGCGATGAACCGATCCATCACAACGCTTCGAACTGTTGCCGTTGATCCGTCTTTCGTCCCGCTCGGTGCCCCGGTTTGGATTGAGAAAGACGGAAAAGACCCCATGCGACGGTTGATGGTCGCACAAGATACCGGGTCAGCGATCAAAGGTGCTCAACGCGCAGACATATTCTTTGGCACAGGAGATGAAGCTGGACGGACAGCAGGTCGGATTAAAGATCCAGGCCGAATGGTCGTTCTTCTGCCCATCCAACGCGCATACGCCCTTCTACCAGAAAGTGGTCTATGAAGGGCCGCAAACCGAAGTCGGATGAATTGAACCTTTGGAACCACGTGGCGAAAAGCGTCACGCCTCTAGGCGCGTCGGAGATCACAAAACCAGAGCCTGATAAGGCCAAAGCGATAGATCAACGGCCAACACCGCAGCCGCCAATCCAACCATTTCAGGTTACAGGCGGAAAGCGTCCTCTCAAAGATGACTTAGCCGCGCCGATCCAACAACAGTTGCGCAACCAAGCCGTTCAAATGGATCGCAAGGTCTATCGGAACATGCAGCGTGGGAAGCTATTGCCAGATGCCCGCATCGACTTGCACGGTATGACCTTGGATCGCGCGCATACTGCGCTTGTGCGTTTTGTCCTTTCAAGCCAGTCGTCCGGGCACCGTCTTTTGTTGGTTATTACCGGGAAGGGAAAAGACCGCGACGAAGGTGGCCCAATCCCCGTACGGCGCGGCGTCTTACGGCATCAAGTTCCGCAATGGTTGCGACTGGCCCCGCTTACCTCGCTTGTTTTGCAAATCACACCTGCGCATAAAAGCCACGGCGGTGATGGCGCATATTATGTCTACTTGCGCAAATCGCGCTGATAGAGCCTGATACCGAGCCATAACCCAATCGTTGTGAAAACAAAGAAACCTGAAATTGCGAAGTATTGGTCCGTCAAAGCTACGCCTTGATCAATGTAAAACCCTGTGAGCCCTGGTCCAATTGCTGACCCAAGCACCATGACAGCGGCGGCCATCGCTTTGATAGAGCCGATAAATCGCGTGCCGTAGTATTCTGCCCAAAACGCGTTGGGTAACGTTGCATTCGCGCCGGTCATCATCGCCATCAAGATGAGGCCAAGAGACAAATGAAACCAACTCTCTCCGATCGCGAACAACAGAAAGGCCAAAATCATAGGCACCTGATAGTAAGGTAGCAGTCGTGACGTGCCGTAACGATCCAGCGCCCGACCCGATACCAGCATCGCAAGAACGGCGGCAAACGTGTAGATCGGGAACAATGACACGAGAGCAAAGTGGCTCCATCCTTTCAGCTCTGCAAAATGCACCTGGTGAAAGAAAAACGCTGTGCCAAAGGCAGAAGGTCCCAGCAAAGCTGGCACAAACAGCCAAAAGAGGGGATGGCGCAACACATCCGAACGGGTCCAGTCACGGCCGCGCATCCCCACGGTGCTGGTTTCTTCTGCGATTTGCTGTGGGTGACGCTCTTGTCCTAGCAAGCGGTACAGCACCACCGCGCCGCTGATGGCGATTACAGCGGCAACCAACCAAATGGACCGCCAATTGACGCTTTCCATAAGAGCTACGACAACAACTGGGAACAGCGCCTCGCCGACTGTGAATCCAAGCGTGCAAACTGCCAAGGCGCGACCGCGGGTTGCAACGAACCATCGAGACATTGCGACCACTGCGACATGGCTAGACATACCCTGCCCGAAAAACCGCAACAGAAACACGCAAACAACAAGAACTCCAACAGAGGTGTTTGCGGCCATAATGCAGCAGGCTAGAGCCAGCCCCAAAAGGACAACGACGCCGATCTGGCGGCTCCGATATTGGTCCGCGAGGCTTCCAGCCCAAACCATAACGCCAGCAGATGCCAGTGTTCCCGCGGCATAGATCAGACCCCAGTCTCCATCTGACAGATTAAAGTCAGCCTGTATCCGACCGGAAAAAAGCGAAATGAAGAAGGTTTGCCCAAAGGATGACAGGAAGGTCAGTAGTGCACCCGCACCGAGCCAGCTTCTGTTGTCTTTTAGAAACTGTACCGTATCTGTCACAAGCTGGTCTCCGACCGTCGGCGACCAGCGTCGCGGTTAAAGTACGTATCGGCTCAGGTCTGTCGATTTGGCCAGTTCGCCCAGGTGACTTTCGACGAAGGTCGCGTTGACCTCGACCCCATCGCCGCTGCGATCTGGCGCTGTAAAGGAAAGCTCTTCAAACACCCGTTCCATTACAGTGTAGAGCCTACGTGCCCCAATGTTTTCGACGGATTGATTCACCTCTGCCGCGATCCGGGCGAGCGCGGAGATCCCGTCGTCAGTGAAGGTAACTGTGACCTCTTCAGTCCCCATCAGCGCAGAATATTGCTTGGTGAGTGAATTATCGGTCTCTGTCAGGATACGCACAAAATCATTTTCGGTCAGCGCGCGCAGTTCGACCCGTATTGGCAAACGCCCTTGGAGTTCCGGCAGCAAATCCGACGGTTTCGCAATATGGAATGCACCCGATGCGATGAAGAGAATATGGTCGGTCTTTACGGGTCCGTGCTTTGTACTAACGGTTGTGCCTTCGATCAGCGGCAGCAAGTCGCGTTGAACGCCTTCACGGCTGACTTCGCCCCCACGCGTATCTTGGCGCGTCGCCACTTTGTCGATCTCATCTAGGAATACGATGCCGTTTTGCTCAACCGCTTCCAGTGCGGAGCGCGTCACTTGTTCGTCGTCCAAAAGCTTGTCTGCTTCCTCGCCGATCAGAACTTCGTAGCTGTCCGCGACAGTCAGACGGCGACGGACCGTCCGACCCTGAAACGCTTTGCCAAACAGATCGCCCAAGTTCATCATACCCATGTTAGAGCCGGGTTGGCCTGGGATTTCCATTGTTGGGAATGGGCTCGAGGTGTCAGCGACCTCAAGATCGATCATCTGATCGTCTAGTTCGCCCGACTTAAGCTTTTTTCTGAACATCTCACGCGTTGCGTCCCGCGCGTCTTCGCCAGCAATTGCTTCGATCACCCGATCTTCAGCGGCCTTATAAGCTTTGGTTTTCACGTCTTCGCGCATCAGATCTCGCGTCATCGCGATAGAGGCGTCGACTAAGTCCCGCACGATCTGTTCGACGTCGCGGCCAACATATCCGACTTCTGTAAATTTTGTCGCTTCGACTTTGATGAAAGGTGCGCGTGCTAGCTTGGCCAACCGGCGGCTGATTTCGGTTTTTCCAACGCCTGTCGGGCCGATCATCAATATGTTTTTGGGATAAACCTCATCACGCAGCTCGTCAGATAGCTGTTTACGACGCCACCGGTTTCGCAGAGCCACCGCGACAGCGCGTTTCGCATCTGCCTGTCCGATGATAAAGCGGTCTAGCTCTGAAACAATTTCGCGCGGCGTCAAATCTGTCATGCTGTGATGTCCTCAACAGTAAGGTTTCCGTTGGTATAGACACAGATATCGGCGGCAATCGCCATTGCATTGCGCGCGATCTCTTCCGCTGACTTGTCGCTATCCATCATGCCGCGGGCGGCCGCCAACGCGTAGTTGCCGCCAGAACCGATAGCGGTCACATCATGTTCAGGTTCGAGAACATCACCTGCGCCGGTTACGACAAGCAGGGTCTCGCCGTCCGTCACAATCAACATCGCTTCAAGCTTTTGCAGGTATTTGTCGGTTCGCCAGTCTTTGGCTAGTTCGACGCAGGCGCGTGCCAGTTGCCCTGGCGTTGCTTCCAACTTGCTTTCTAACCGTTCAAGCAGCGTAAACGCATCTGCCGTCGATCCAGCAAAACCGCACACCACATCATGTCCGCCAGGGGACAACCGCCTTACTTTACGCGCACTACCTTTGATAACGGTCTGGCCAAGTGAGACTTGTCCATCGCCCGCGATGACAACCTTGCCGTCCTTCTTGACCCCAATAATTGTCGTCCCATGCCAGCCGGGAAAGCCAGTGTCTTGCATCATTCGCCTCACCTTTTGACGTATATCGGTGTGGGTGGTGGTCTTTGCAAACAAAAACGGGCCCCGCAAGAGGCCCGCCGTCGCCAGACGTTCGAAAACGTTAAATGGCGTCTTTGATCCAGCTTTCCAAAGCCGCTTTCGGCTTGGCACCCGCCATGTTCGACACCACTTGGCCGTCTTTAAAGATAAACAAGGCCGGGATACCACGTACACCCATCTGCGCTGGCGCATTCGGGTTGTCATCCACATTGACCTTGGCAATCTTAACCTGTCCGCTCATCTCGTCCGAGAGTTCCTCGAGCGCTGGGCCAATCTGCTTACAAGGGCCGCACCACTCTGCCCAAAAGTCTACAACAACGGGAATGTCCGAGTTACGCACCTCTGCGTCAAACGTGTCGTCGGTAACCGAAACAGTTGCCATGCTTCTCTCCTGATGATCTGGCGTAGGGTTATGAACCTAAGTAGCCACACGATGACCGTCAAGTCGCGCTGCGCGTGCAAGCGCATCCATCACCATATTTTGTGGAAGTGACATAAATCTGGTCTCCGCGGTCCATAAAATACCGGTTTCAACACTGCGATCAGGATAGATGTCTTTCAGTAGGCGTGCGTAAGCTCCCATCTGTCGCAACAGTCCCTCTGGACACTCTTCTGGCGACTTCGGAACAGCTTGGTTTGTTTTGAAATCGATGACGTGAACTGTTGTCGGGGATACAATCAGGCGGTCGACGATACCATGTACAGCAACGCCGTTTATCTGACCCGCAAGCGATGCTTCGGAAAGCCCATTAGGATCGAATATCCACCTGAGCGTTTCCGCGTTAAAGACGCGCAGGACTTGCCCCAACGCCGCGTCTGCAACTCTTGGCAAAAGATTGCTCGGCACAGGTATATCACGGCACGCTTGCTCTGCGTTTTCTGCCTTGGCTGCGGCTTCCAGCATTAAATGCATATAGGTACCGCGCGCTTTTGCGATGAGTTCGTCTTGGCCCAACTCTGATGGAAGGGCCTTTGCTCCGCCCAGATCAGAGGGTGATAAGGGGTCGTCGCGGGCAGGGAATGTTTCGACCGCAGCATTGAAAAAAGGCTCTAACATCGAAGTTTCGGTCGGATTCTTTAACGCGGGGACCGCCGCGTCTACTGTCCAGCACCCATGTTCCAACCTTAACCCGGGCCCAGTCGGATGATCGAATGTGGCAGCACCTAGTTTGTGCATTCCATCCGCCACACAACTGTGCCAATCGGACCCGTCTTTGCTGACCTGTCCAGCACCAGCAACAATCAACCAAGTTTCCGCCCGCGTCATGGCAACGTAAAGCAACCGCTTCCGTTCGTTCTGATCCGCGTCTTTACGGGCCTCCAACAGAGACGCCATTGCTGCAGGCTGATCGCTCGCGTTGACACGCCATAAGGGCACGGTCGCGCTGTTCAGTATCTCGTCTTTGACGTCGAGCTTTCGACTTGCACAGTCAGGCAAAATCACAATTGGAGCTTCAAGACCCTTGGCCCCGTGAACGGTCATAACGCGGATCAGGTCTGCGTCGGTTTCAATTTGGCGTTTTATCTCTAGATCGTCCGCCTGCGCCCAACTCAGAAACCCTGTCAAACTTGGGATATTGTTCGCCTCATACGTCAGCGCCTGTGCCAAAATTGCGTCGATCCCGTCTTCTGCCTCGGACCCGAGGCGGCCAAGCAACTTTTGCCGGCCACTGTGGCGTGTGAGGATCCGTTCCAGCAGCTCATAGGGTCGCAAGAAGTCGATCTGATTTCGAAGATCGATAAGCGCATCAAACGTTTTCGGATAGACATCGCGCTGATTTCGCAGCCGCTCCCATAGCTGGGCCTCTTTTCGATGGTGCGCCAGCGTAAAGACGTCTTGTTCGCTCCAACCAAAAAGCGGTGACCGCAACGCAACCGCAAGCGATAGGTCGTCTTCTGGTGTGACAAGGAAATTCATAAGAGCCATCAAGTCACGCACGGCGAGTTCAGCCCCGACACGCAAACGGTCGGCGCCCGCGATGGGAAGGTTTAGGCTTTTGCAGGCCCTAATTAGCTCTTTGAACAGCGTTGATCTGCTTTGAACCAAAATCATAATATCGCCGGGCTGCACGGCGCGTAACCGGTACCCCTTGGTATCATCTCCGTCCGGGATCATCGCCGGGCTCTCTTGGTTCAGCATTTCGGCGAGCATTTCCGCGACCGACTTGGCCAGCTGGACTGTATGATGGGTTTCGGAAAGGCGATCTATGGGATCGATCCATGGCGGATCTTCGGGCGTCAAAACAGGCTCTAATAGAGGCCATAGATCGACGCGACCCGGTTTCTGCCCGTGAAAGGCCCGGTGCTTCTCGTCTGGTGAAAAGCCAGCGGTCGCCTCAGTTTCAAACGTCGCGTCCACCGTTTGTAGAATTGCAGCCGAAGACCTAAACGAAAATGCCAAGGATCGGCTTTGAAATGGCGCGCCGACTTGCTGGAGCTTTGTGCCGAACTCGCGTTCCATTTCGTCAAAGGCGTCTGGAACGGCGCCTTGAAACGAGTAGATCGATTGTTTTTTGTCACCGACGACAAACATCGTGCGCGGCGCGTCATGTGATTGCTCTGCCCCGCTGGTGAACTCTTGCAAAAGTAGGCGGATCACGTCCCATTGCACCGGGCTGGTGTCTTGGGCTTCGTCCACCAGCAAGTGCCGCACACCGCCATCCAACCGATACAGGACCCAAGCTGCAACGTCCGCACGGCTTAACAGCGCACGTGTTGCGTAAATCAGATCATCGAAATCCAACCATCCGCGCAACTGCTTTGCTTCGGCGTAGCGGTGCAAGAACCGTTCGGCAAATTGCGTCAACGCCCATGACTGATCTGCTGCACAGAAGGCGCGCCGTTGTTCTTCGGCGGCCACCAACCGTTCGGCAAGATCATGAAGCGGCTGATAACTCTCGCCTAGGGCTTCCACCACACGTTTTGCATCCAGCCTGTGGTGTACTTTTGATCTGTTAGCGCTCAGCAAAGCGGCACTGAGCTTGTCGATGGACAGCGGTGACGATTGCAAAGCATTCGCCAGTGCTGTTGCAATTTTGGCGTCAGAGGCCGTCTCGCCAGCGAGGATGGGAACGACACGTTGAACAAGGTCGGCTTCGCCGCCAAGCAGCGTGGATTGTGCAATTTTCTCTAGAGTTGAGTTGCTTTGTAGCCCGAGCGCGGCACAAATATCGTCCCATGACGTCGCCGTCGCGTATTGCGCGCGGCTGCGGACCAGAGTCTGTAGCAGCTTCGAAAAGTCGCTTCCTGTGTACCGAACAGCGACAGCGCCGACGAAACTTGCATCTGCGCCAGAAGCCATCTGTTCTACGATTTCGCTTTGAAGAAGTTCGGCTGTACGTTCGTCCATTTCTTCAAAAAGCGGACTAACTCCTGCTTCCAAAGGAAACCTGCGCAGCAGACTTGCGCAGAACGAATGAATGGTTTGGATCTTCAATCCGCCGGGTGTTTCGATGGCGCGCGCGAACAGGGTCCTGGCATGGGCCAGGGCTTTGTCCCCGACAGCTTCGTCTTCGCCTAGATCAAACAGTGCCTGACGCAATTGATCGGGCGACAGCATCGACCAAGAGCCTAAACGTTTAAAGAGCCGGTTCTGCATCTCTGAAGCGGCCGCTTTGGTGTAAGTTAGGCAAAGAATTTGTTGCGGATCGACGCCCTTCAAAAGCAGTCGTGCAACGCGGTCTGTAAGAACGCGCGTTTTGCCAGACCCTGCATTGGCAGACAGCCATGTTGATCCGCCCGGGTCGGCCGCACGGACTTGCGCTTCGGTCGCCTCATTCCGGTCTGCCGTCATATCAGAGTTGTACTTTCAGGCGGATCTGCGTCGTCCCATTCGCCGAACCGCGCCAGATGATCATAGTCGCCGCGTGTGCGATCTGACTGAAGCATCCGGCGAGATAAGTAGTGCTGCTTCGGCTCTAAATATGCGGTGAGCAGTTCAATCAGCCCTGTTAGGGTCTTTTGTGCCGTCATATCGGATAACGGTGCGTCGACCAATTTCGGGCTCGTACCAAGCCCGATGTAGGTCGCCGAGATAACAGGCTGCGGACCAAGATCGGTAAATGCGCCGTTTTCAACCATTGCGGCCTCAAGCAACAATTGTTTGTCGAAGATCCGTTGCTCACTCTGCGTCGGTGGCGTGCCAGTCTTGTAGTCGTAGATCGCGGCTGCGCCGTCGGTGGTCCTGTCGATGCGATCTGCGCGCGCCGTGAGTTGTCCGCCGACCTGGGGCAGGCTCAAACTCCCCTGTGCACCGCGCTCCATTGCAACGGGCACGCCATTCTTTTGCCGCTTCAGTTCCTCTTCAACGATCCAATCTGCGATGCGGCTTAACCGACCACGCCACAACGCACGTTCCAAATGCCATGGAACATCGGCAGCCAGAATTCCGTCTGCGATTTTGAGCAAGCCGCTTGGTGTTAAGATGGTTGGATCCTCACCGGCTTGTGCCACGAAATCGTGCATGATGTCGTGCAAGACGATCCCACGCTGGGCTGCATCAGGTTGTTGAACCAATGGGTCGAGTTTGCGCAGTCGTAAAATATGCCGCGCGTAAATGGCATAGGGGTCCCGGATCAAAGTTTTAATCTCGGTCACAGAGAACTTGCGCGGTCTCGAGGCGACGGGCGGTCGCGGTGCGGCGCGGCGTTCTGGGGTCTGCGAAACAACGGCCTCCAGTCTCGTGGCTCGGCGTTGCCACAGCGCGCCGCGCGCGCGCATAAGACTGAAGGCTTTTGGCCCACCTTGTCCCGGCAAACCTTCCGCCAAGTTGGATATGCGGTTAAGCCATCGCGACGGCACGGTTTCATTTCCGTCGGACGTAAGCGACCGGGTCAACCATACCTCAGGCGCGGCAACGGCCTGCTGAAAATCATGCGCCGAAAGACCTACTTGCCGCTCTGGCAGTAACAGCCCCGCCTCGACACGCATACGGCGGTTCAACCAGGCGTCCAAGGACAGTGCGGCAGGCCATGATCCTTCGTTCAAGCTGCCCAAAATGACAAGATCTGCCCCCTGTACGCGGGCCTCTAAAGTGCCCCAGATCATGATGCCAGGATGTACAGACTGGCTTTCACGAACTTCGCCCTGTGCCAGAACACGGCTTAGAAGTTGCGCATAGTCTGTGGCGCTCAAAAGATCAGCGTGATGTGCGTTTTGCTCCAACTCTTCAAAGGCGGCGTGGGCGGCTTGTCCGGCTGCTTTCGCCCACAGCTCCTGCCCATGTCCACCACTCAGCGCTTCGGACAGGTGCCGGTGCCGTTGGAGCCATTCCTGCAAGGGCAAGGATGTGTCGACCCGTTGATTGCACAACGTATCTGCCAGGATTTGCCCCCACGCGGTTAGGTCAGTTTGATCTTCGCGTGCTGCCGATTCTTTCTCGACAAACTTCAGAAGGTCTTTGGCGTCTGGAAATGGCAGACGCGCCTTACGCAGCCACATCTCAAGCCACTGGGTGTACAGCCCATGCGATGGAAAGACGCCGCTCGACATCGTCAAGGGATGCTTCAACAGCGTCAGGATCATCTCTCCATCAAGCCGGGTGCAAAACAGGTCCGCAGTGTGTCGCAGAAACCGACCCGGCGCGGACAGGTGCAAAGGCAGACCCGCGCTGTCATCTGGAAGGATCCGCCACCGATCGAGGGCCGCAGCAACCTGCCGTGTCAGCAGCCGGTCTTGCGTTATTAGAGCCGCTTTTTGCCCGTCTTCTGCGGCTTGACGCAACCGCATGGCAATGCACAAGGCTTCTTCTCTGGGGGTCTTTGCCTCGACCAGCGTCAGTTTATCGAGCGTGGCGACCAGATCCGGCAGACTTGGCCCCTCATGGCACCAGTCGTCGGTCACCGGCGCCGGACGCAAGGCAAGAGAGATGAAGCGCTGACGCTCGGGATCTTGATCCTGGGCCCCGAACCAGTTCGGCACGCTCGACGCCTGGATCTCAAGGTCTTGAAATAGCTTTGCAAACCGATACTGCGGATGGTCTTCGCCAGCCAGACCCGTGTTTGGGTCTTGCAAGGCTTGCCAAATCCGATCGGGCATGTGTCGGTCAAGCCCAGGTAGAAGGACTGCGCCGTTGTCCAGACGGGCCAGTGACTTCATCAACAATGCTGTCGTTCCTCGCGACCCGGTTGATCCCGCAAGAAGGATAGGATGATCAGGCGGGCTGTTGGACCATTGCGCAATAAGTGCTTCGATATGCGCGCGTTGACGGGCTTCAGCGTCGAACCCATCGTCGACGTTCGCCAAGAAATCATGGGCAACACCGATAAGCGTCTGCGCGACCTGCCAGTTGCCCGACGCATCGCTGACATCAAGGGCGGCGATCATTTCAGGTGTTACCGCCTCGCCTTGCATTTCGTCCATGAGAGCTGCAAGCGAGTCTACAATGTCAAACAGCGAACGGCGTCCCGCGAGGTGCGGCCGCGTCTCCAATACGGGTGCGATAAGTTGGGCCAGTTTCAAACGGCGCGCCAAAGGCGACCGTTTAGGGTGCCGTGCCTGGGGCGGCAAGAGTTGTTCTATTTGCCCCAGCAATAGAATACGCGGCAAAAATCCAGCGGTGCCCTGCGCAAAGAGTGTGGTGATACGGCGCGCCATACGTGCTGTGTTGACGATAAGCGTTACGCGGGACATTGCCTCTGGTTCGGAAACTGCGAGACGCGCTTTCAGGCCGTCCACCACTGCTTTCGCAAAGTCGACCCCCAGCGATTGGGCAAAGACCCGTGGTGTACGGGGCCCTAGATCAAGCATTTGCGCGTTCTATTAACAAAGCTTCGGCCGGCCCAATGTTATCCGGACGACCGACATCGGCCCAACGCCCTGGATAACAGCATCCGAAACATGTCCCTTCGGCGATCAAAAGATCCCACACGGCGTTGAGGGAGAAAACCGACACTGTCACCCGCGAGAGGTTCCGTGTCTTCAAGATGTGGACGCCACCGTAGACAACCTCCGTCCCTCGTTCGATCTTCCCATCGGGTCCAATCTTGAAATCACCCGAGCCATGAACGCCGCGTGTTGCATTCATCGGCACACAGACCAAAAGCGCTTCCATCCGATTTGGGTCCCAGTGCCTTTTTGCGAAACTGAGCGGGTTGGGGCCGGACCAAACGACATCAGGATTGTAAGTCCAAACCGGGTCGCTTGCGATTTTGGTCAATGCGTTCCGTAAACCGCCACCCGTATCCAAGATCTGCGCGTCCTCATGAACCACTTCCACTGGTTTCCCTTTAAGGTGCTGGTGCAGCGGACCAGGCCTGTAATGCGTGTTCACGACGATTGTATCAGCGCCCGCATCTTGCGCGGCCTCAATGGCGTAATCGATCATTGGCCGGCCGCAAAGCGGGATCATTGGTTTCGGAAGTGTATCTGTCAGTGGGCGCATCCGTGTTCCGAACCCAGCAGCAAAGATCATGACGGCACTGGGGGTCACACCGTCACCTGTCGCAACGTCGTCAGCTTTTCGGGTGTTGGTTCCGGCAATGTTGATGTGATCGTTTGCGTCAAAGCCTCATCGGACAATGCAGCCAAATTTCGTTCAACAAACTCCCAAACCCGAGGAAGGAATCCGATATATTGCGGCTTGTGATCCCGCATACTCAACCGCGCAAAGATGCCGAGGATCCGCAAGTTCCGCTGTAGCCCGCAAAGATGATAGCTCTGCCTGAATGTGTCTTCAGCCAGCCCGCGTTCGCGACAGTAGTACTGGATCATTGCGGTTTCCGTTTCGGTGGACACATCGCGTCGCGCGTCCTGGAGGATCGAGACCAAGTCATAGGCTGGCGGTCCAAGTAAGGCGTCTTGAAAGTCGAGAATTCCAACGCGGGCAAGGCCCGCCCGCCCTGGGACCCAGATCAGGTTTTCAGCATGATAGTCCCTGTGAACCACCACGTCTTCGCCTTTGAGTTTTTCAAAAGTGGTCTGAAACAGGTTTTGTACATCTGCGGCGCCTTCGCATTCTGCTGTGCCTGTGATGCCGCGACGGTACCATTCAATGGACAGACCAGCCACGTCAGCCATTAGGGGTGCGTCGTAGCGGGGCAACGGCGCGAGAGCTTGTTGATGCAGGTGCACAAGGACGTCGGTGGCCGCCTGGTACATGTCGGCTTCCGGCGCCGTGTCCGCTGCAAGAACACGAGCAAAAACCGTATCGCCCAGATCTTCCAGCGCCAAAAAACCCTTGTCTAGATCGGCGTCGAGGATTTCCGGCGCGTGAAGTCCGACCTGTCGTAAATAGCCAGCTATCTGGACGAACGGTCTCACATCCTCTCCTTTTTCGGGAGGAGCGTCCATCAGGATTACCGCGCGTGTGCCCTGCGTGGCGCGGTAGTACTTTCGGTTTGACGCGTCCCCCGCGATGATGTGGAGGGTGGCCAGATCGCACCCAAACTGCGACGCAAAAGCTGTGAGGGAAGCGTATCGGTCATCTGTCACAGCAGGTCCTCCAGCCGCGCTTGCCAGTCTACTGTCCCGGGCTCAATCGTAAGCCGGCGCGCGTCAACACCGACCACTTGGAAACATATTTTAGTAGCGTGCTTGGGTGTTAAGACACCTAGTCGTTCGGGCCACTCGACCAGGCAGATATCTGTGTTGAAGGCATCGTCCAACCCAAGCTCAATCACCTCTGAGCTGTCCGATAGTCGGTAGAGGTCTGCATGCCAGACCGTCCCAATCGGTAAGTTGTACGTTTGGACGAGCGTAAACGTGGGTGAAGGCACGTCCTCTGGCGTGGCCATCAGGGATTGAAGAACGGCGCGCGCAAAGTGGGTTTTGCCAGATCCGATATCGCCTTCAAGCAGCACAGTGTCACGGGTTCGCAACACAGAACCGAACCTTTGCCCGAATTCGGTCATGGCGTCCGCCGACGGTATACATTGCGATAGTGCGCGCAGGGTCATACACCGCAGACTACTGACCAGTGACGCAGCTTCAAGCGCTGTCGACGTCGACCTGTGGCATAGCGTTCCGCGTTGCAACGGAGTCTTCAACGAACCGGATCATCGTTGCGCCCGATACGAGTGGGACAGCATCAACCAAATACGACTTGCCGTTATTGTGGGAGATTTTTCCCGTCCAAGCGGCACGATCTGTGAATTCCAGTACAAAATCTCGTAAATCGCCCCAGAAGGGTGACGGTGCGCTAAGGGCTTGCCAGTCGCGCAGACAATCAATGATGGTAACATCGGCAAAGCTGGCTTCAGGATCGACTTGCCACAGTTCGCGATAGGCGGTGTTAGACACTGTTAAAACACCCGTGGACGAAAAGACCGAGATCGGAGAGTCCAGGTTATCCAAAACAGATTGTCCCAGTTCCAACTCTGCACGAAAGCGACGCGTCAGAGACACTTCTGCGCTGATGTCTTCGATCAGAAAGGCAATAGCGCCATCCGGATGAGGGCGACCGTTCACCCGGTATGTGCGTCCAGAGTCGAGTGTCCAAGTCTCGGAGTAGCGGCCATCGGCAGCTGCCGCGACCAAGTCGGCAATTTGTTGACGCCAAGAATTGTAGTTCTTGGGTTCAGGCATAAGCCGTTGATTTCTAAGTTCGTCGAAGAAGGACAGAAGGTTCGGACGCGCACTTAGAAAGTCTGCACCAAGTCCGGTGAGGTCGATGACGGCTGGATTGAACAGCACCAGCTGTCGGTTGTCATCGAAGATAGCGAGCCCAATCGGCAGATGTGCGAACGTTTTTGCGAGCGTCTGCACGAAATTGCGTTGGGCTGCTTCGGCCCGCACGATGGCATTGGCGTCTACGGCTGAATAAAAGTCGCCAGACGGAGTTTCAATACGATGAACGTCATACCAAACCGTCTGACGCGTCTTGGGCGGCGTTACGGGAATTCGGCGCGTCTTGCCAAGATCCAGCTTTGGCTCTGGCAGGCGAAACAGCGGTTGCGCATTACTTGGTGGTCGGTTGTAAACCTTTTGGTACAAGGCGTCATAGGCAGGGTTACACCACCGGACATCCCCATTGTCATCCAAACTCCAGATTGGGAATGGGGCAACATTGTTGGCGCTTTTAAGGATCTCCATCTCTTGTTCTATAAGGTGGAGCTTATGGCCAGACGCACTGTCAGATTGTGTATCGCGGGCAAGGTCAATTCTTATCCGGTTTCCCGTACGACGTATTTCTAAAACGCTGCCGTCGCTCGCATCTCTTGCGCCAAAATAGGCGATCCCGTCGCGATCGGGAGGCGGGAAGTCATGCTCCGGTACAAGAAATCTCTCCTGAAAGAGCTTGGTTATGTCTTTCCAATCTGACGATGATCCTGCGGCGGCCAACAATGCCTCCGCTTCGACAGACGCATCCAAGAGTTTCCCATTTTCGAACAGAAAACTAAGGGCACCGTCATCGCCATTGAACGAAAGCGTTTGCCTAGGTGGTGCGAGTGATAAAAGCCAGACCACTGCCACAGCGGCGAGTGCTCCGAACAGTAGACCTAAAGTGGCGTCTTCAATCATCATTTTGGCCACCCTTCACACCTAGACTTAAGATAAATTGTATCGGTTAACGAAAAATTAATTGCCCGCGAAAGGCTTAGGCCTTGATCCTTTGATTAGCGCCCAATGGACCGTCGGCATGCCCGCGTCCTGCCTCAATGCTTGCCCGGTTCCACGACACATCAATGACCGCGCCGATTTGGTCTGGAGCGCGCTGTGATGGGTCCTCGATATCTTGGCCATTTGCAAACGTCAAAACAGCGCCAGTACGTTCCAACAGTGTCTTGGCAATGAACAAACCAAGGCCCATGCCCTCGTACTCTGCTCTTTGTCCATCGGTGGTTGCGCCAGACCTGCGCCGCCTGGGCATGAAAGGATCACCGATCCGCCCGATGATGTGGCTTGGAAATCCTGGACCATCATCCGTGATCCTGACCGACAACTGCGTGTCGCTCCACTGCACGTCTATCCAGATCTGATCATGTGCGAAGTCTACGGCGTTTTGCACCAAGTTGCGCAGCCCATGGATGATTTCAGGCAAGCGCAATATCGATGGTTGCGAAATGTCCTGAGCAACGCTGCCATTGAAGCGATAATTGACCTCGATCCCGCGGCCTTCATGCGGGCTTGCAGCTTCTTCGATGACCGCGCTCAACGGAGCTTGCCGTAAATGCACATCATCTTTCCCTGCCCGGCCCATGTCGCGCAAAATGTCGCGGCACCGGTCGGCCTGTTCCCGAATTAGGACGGCGTCTTCGCGTAATTCCGAACGATCTGACAGTTCTTCGATGAGTTCGGCGCTGGTAAGTTTAATCGTTGCCAGCGGCGTCCCAAGCTCGTGTGCAGCAGCGGCTACAACACCGCCCAAGTCGGTCAGCTTCTGCTCTCGGGCTAAAGCCATTTGTGTCGCTGCTAGCGCATCAGACATCGCATGCATTTCAGAGGCAACGCGCCGCGAGTAAGCGCCGAAAAACATCACAGCAATCACCAAAGCGATCCATTGCCCGAACAGAAAGATGTCCGGGATCCTGAGGAAGTCGCCGTCTTCGGTACGCAGCGGAAGGTAGTAGCGCGACAGAACAGACGCCATCAAGATCGCTGTTGATCCCACGATCACGAAACTTCGGGTGTTGAGAACCGACGCGCTGATCGTCACAGGCCCCAACAACAAAAGGGCAAATGGATTGTGCAGCCCGCCCGATAAAAACAGCAAAAACGCCAACTGTAGCAGGTCGAAAAACACCATCATAAAGTTCTGGCTTTCGCTCAGCCGTGCGTTCTCGGGAAAGACAAAGATTGCGATGAGGTTGAAGATCACCGATACGCCAACGGCCAAGTAACACAGCCCAATATCCAGCATCAGACCATAGTACCGCTGCGCCACAGTAAGGGCTGCGATCTGTCCCGCGATGGCAACCCAGCGCAGAAGGATCAGTGTGCGCAGTCGGATCCAGCTGCTTCGGTCCTGTCCGATGAAGGGGCCAAATCGCCCCAAACCGCCAAGTGTTGTGTCCGCTTGCGTCATTGTGAAGCGTATCCCATTGCAACCCGCCCCAACATTGTTAGGTGTCCGGTGGCCAATCTGCAATCATAGGTGTTTTCGCATGGGCAATCTTCGTTTGATCGCAATTGGCGCTGCGTCCGCCTTGGTCGCAGCGTTGCTGGTCATGTGGTATCTTGGCCAACCCACAAACGGCGAATTTGCGCAGTGCACAGGCGGTCAAGTGGCCGGCGGCGACATTGGCGGCCCGTTTGAACTCGTGTCAACGGATGGGCAGACAGTGACCGACGCAGATGTCATGGTTGAGCCCTCCTTGGTCTATTTTGGCTACACCTATTGTCCGGATGTGTGCCCGTTTGACGTGACCCGCAATGCGGATGCCGTGGATTTATTGGCAGCTGCAGGCCACGACGTGCAGCCGGTTTTCATCACCATCGATCCAAAGCGCGACACGCCGGATGTGTTAAGCGATTACGCGATGAACATGCATGACCGGATGGTGGCGCTGACGGGATCTGATGCGCAGATTAAAACAGCCGCGCAGGCCTACAAAGCCTACTACAAAGCGCATGATGACGGTAGCGAGGATTACTTAGTGGACCATTCGACATTCACATATTTGGTGCTGCCCGGGCATGGTTTTGTCGATTTCTTCCGCCGTGACGTAACAGCCGAAGCGATGGCAGAGCGCACAAGTTGTTTTTTGGAACGTGTCTAAATCGTTTTGACAACGGCCGGTGTCGCGACATATTCCTGTGAAACTTCAAACGCTTTCGCGGAGGATCGGATGGCGGACTCAGCCATGCCCGACTTGGGTGACGACACATCACTGCTTTTGGTGGACGACGACGAGCCGTTTTTGCGGCGCTTGGCAAAGGCTATGGAAAAGCGCGGATTTGAGATCGAAACGGCAGGAACCGTCGTTGAGGGCAAATCTATCGCCATGTCCCGCCCGCCCGCTTACGCGGTCGTTGATCTCCGGTTGGAAGATGGCAATGGTTTGGATGTGGTCGAAGTTCTGCGCGAAAAGCGCCCTGACAGCCGGATCGTCGTGTTGACTGGGTATGGTGCAATCGCAACAGCGGTTGCTGCTGTTAAGATCGGTGCGACGGATTATCTGTCAAAGCCCGCAGATGCGACGGATATCACGAACGCGCTTTTGGCGACCGGCGATGATATGCCACCGCCACCCGAAAACCCGATGAGCGCGGATCGCGTGCGATGGGAACACATTCAGCGTGTGTACGAACTGTGTGACCGGAACGTCAGCGAAACGGCGCGTCGGTTGTCCATGCACCGTCGCACGCTACAGCGGATCTTGGCAAAACGGTCACCGCGTTAGTCTAGGTCAAACCGCTTTAGCACCTTGTCGACGACAAGACCGCTTTCCAGCTGATAGTCTTCGATGCGGCCGTAATCCCGGAAGCCGCGGCTTTGGTAATAGATCAAGCCACCTTCGTTATCGGCGCGGATGTTGGCGTTGATCCAGGCATATCCAAGATCCTTGGCCGCTTTTTGTGTGGCTTTGAACAAGGCTGAGCCAATGCCTAGGCCAGTCTGGCCCATTTTGACAAAAGTTGCGATGTTGGCCGCGTCGTGGGGCAGGGACGCCTCTGGTTCAAACCACTGAAAGCCAACGACCGCCCCGTCCTCTGTCACGGCCACGTGCCAGGCGGCGCGATCTGGGCTATATCCCATCCAATCTTCTAAGTCGGATCCCGTGACGGGACGAACAAGGGCAGTTGTTCCGCCCTCTGCGATGATCTCGTTCAAAAGTTCCGCCATCTGTCGCGCATCCAAAGGCGTGGCGCGTCGCACCTGAAGGCTCATTTGCATTGCTCCAGCAAGGCCTCAACACGAGCCACATAATCCTGGCGTGTCTCTTTCGGCGGACGCAGCGAAATCTTTAACGTTTCTGTCACCTTCGGATCAGGACGTCCAAAGAATTTGTCGGCCTCAGCTTCATTAAACCCTGCAATCTGGGTTGCCTCCATCCAAGCGCTGATTTTGTCTGCTGCTTTGATTTGGCGTTTCACGTCGCGGGGGATCTGTGCCGGTAATCCAAACCGCAGGTGAACGGCGGCGGCCAACCTGTCATCTAGTGCTTCGTACCCAGGACCTACGGCCGCCTTTACAGGCGAGATCATGTCACCAATCACATATTCCGGTGCGTCGTGCAAAAGTGCGGCCAGTTGCCACTTGGGCTGCAGTTTTGATGCAATTCGGCTGTAGAGCGTCTCAACCAACAACGAATGCTCGGCCACGGAATAGGCAAAGTCACCACTGGTTTGGCCGTTCCAACGCGCAACGAAGCTAAGCCCATGGGCGATATCTTCGATCTCAATATCCATGGGCGTCGGATCCAACAGATCGAGCCGCCGCCCAGACAGCATTCTTTGCCATGCACGAGGTTGTCTCATATTCACTCGATTACAGCGCGGACCGCCAAAGCAAAAGCCGAAGAAACCGCGTAAGACCGAAGAAGCGCGTCATACACCAACTCAAAGTTGATTACTTCATGGGCAGAAGCACAAAAAATAGCCAATCTAGACGTCAAATCGCTCACATATGCGAGAAGTCCGACCTTGGTAACCTCCGCGAACCAATTGGAACGGTACCTTCCTTCGCATCGGGTAGGAGGAGCGCATCGCTCCGGCGTGCGCCCTTCTCAAGACATGATGAGATTGGAGTACGGATATGAAAAAAATAACCGCAGGCATCACACTCGGGTTGGCATTGCTCACGGGAACGTCCGCCTTGGCGAATGCACAATGCGCGACGCGCGAAGACCTCACAGAGCGCCTAAAGGTCAACTATCAAGAACAGCTCGCCGCGCGCGGATTGCAGCAGCGATTTCAAGGAATCACAGTTCTTGAAATCTGGGCCTCTGAAAAAACTGGAACGTTCACCGTATTGATGACAAATGCGCACGGCCAAAGTTGCATCATGGCGTCGGGCACACACTGGTATCCCCAGGACGAAGACAAGCTGACCGGCATAATCCCAGGCATTCCGGGCTGATTTGAAGCAAACCTTTTTAAGGTTTTGCGTTCGTAGATTGTAGCTTTCGTCGCGAAGTGTTAGGCGCGCCTCAAATTTCTTTGATTGTGAGGCATGCGAGATGGCGAACGACTATATCGTAAAGGATATCAACCTGGCCGAATTTGGCCGCAAAGAGCTTGATATCGCAGAAACAGAGATGCCAGGCCTGATGGCGCTGCGCGAAGAGTATGGCGAAAGCAAGCCGCTGAAAGGCGCGCGGATCGCCGGTTCCTTGCACATGACAATTCAAACAGCGGTGTTGATTGAGACGCTGGTTGAATTGGGTGCCGATGTGCGCTGGGCATCGTGCAACATCTTCTCCACACAAGATCACGCGGCTGCGGCGATTGCAGCGGGCGGCACACCGGTCTTCGCGATCAAAGGCGAAACACTGGAAGAATACTGGGACTACGCAGACAAAATCTTCATGTTCGAAGAGGGCGGCTGCAACATGATCCTTGACGATGGTGGCGATGCGACGCTGTACATCTTGCTTGGCGCGCGGGTCGAGAACGGCGAAGATGACCTGATCGCCATCCCGAAATCCGAGGAAGAAGAGGCGCTTTTCGCGCAGATCAAAAAGCGGATCGCGGAAACACCAGGCTGGTTCACAAAGCAGCGCGAGATGATCCAAGGCGTGTCCGAAGAGACAACGACCGGCGTGCACCGTCTTTATGAACTGGTGAAGGAGGGCCAACTGCCCTTCCCAGCGATCAACGTGAATGACAGCGTCACCAAGTCGAAGTTCGACAACAAATACGGGTGTAAAGAAAGCCTGGTTGACGGGATCCGCCGCGCCACCGACACGATGATGGCGGGCAAGGTTGCTGTCGTCATGGGGTATGGCGATGTGGGCAAAGGCTCTGCCGCGTCGCTGTCCGGCGCGGGCGCACGTGTGAAAGTGACTGAAGTTGACCCCATTTGCGCGCTTCAGGCGGCGATGGACGGGTTTGAAGTTGTGTTGCTGGAAGACGTCGTGGGCGACGCCGACATCTTCATCACAACAACCGGCAACAAGGACGTGATCCGCATCGAGCATATGCGCGCGATGAAGGATATGGCGATCGTCGGCAACATTGGCCACTTCGACAACGAAATCCAAGTTGCAGCCCTGAAAAACCACAAGTGGACCAACATCAAAGAACAAGTGGACATGATCGAGATGCCAAATGGCAATCGTCTGATCCTGCTCTCGGAAGGTCGTCTCTTGAACCTCGGCAATGCGACCGGTCACCCGTCTTTCGTGATGTCGGCCTCTTTCACCAACCAGGTTCTGGCGCAGATCGAGCTTTGGACAAAAGGCGATGACTACAAGAACGACGTCTACATCCTGCCCAAGCACCTGGATGAGAAAGTCGCCCGACTGCACCTGGCCCGGATCGGTGTAAAGCTGACCGAACTCGACAAAGACCAGGCGGCATATATCGGCGTCAAACCCGAAGGTCCGTTCAAGCCGGAGCATTACCGGTACTAATACCCAAATTAGTGACGTAGTTCGAAACTGTCACGCGCGCGTCACACGCAAAACCTAACCAAGGCTCCGTTAACCAAACTTAGCGGAGCCTTTTTCATGCGCGTCTCCTACCTCGCGATGTCGATTGCGGCGGGTCTTGTGGCCTTGCCTGCGCTTGCGGACAGCAATTTCAACAGGATTGCGTCTTTCCCCGTTGTTCAGAACCTGTCCGAAGGGGCGGACCCGAAAACGGAAACCTCGCCCGAGATCATCGATGCGACAGCGGATGGGATGACGCTGGTCTATACAGACAGCCCAGCAGAGCAGATCGGCATGATCGACATCACGGATCCAGCCGCACCCAAGGCGCTGGGCGGTGTGTCGACAGGCGGTGAGCCCACAAGTGTGGCCGTGATTGGCACGATGGCCTTTGTCGGCGTGAACACATCTGAAAGCTACACCGCGCCATCGGGCAAAGTGATCGCAATCGACACCGGCACCAAGGCCATCACCGGAGAATGTGATCTGGGCGGCCAGCCGGACAGCTTGGCCAAGTCGCCTGACGGATCGTTTCTCTCCATCGCGATTGAGAACGAGCGTGACGAAGACCTGAACGACGGCATCATCCCACAACTGCCTGCAGGCGGTTTGGTGATGGTTAACGTTGTGGATGGCGCGCTTGACTGTGCGTCGATGAAAATGGCCGATCTGACGGGTCTTGCGGATGTGGCGCCCAGCGATCCAGAGCCTGAATACGTCTCTATCAACGCGCTTGGCGAGACTGTGGTCACCCTGCAAGAGAACAACCACATGGTTGTCGTTTCCGCTGCTGGTGACGTGATCAGCCACTTTTCTGCCGGATCTGTGGATCTGGACGGCATTGACGCCACGGATGAGCGCGGCGCGTTGATCTTCACCGAGAGCCAGACGGGTCGTCTGCGCGAACCTGACGCGGTGACCTGGATTGATGACACGCACTTCGCAACCGCCAACGAAGGCGACTACGAAGGCGGATCGCGCGGTTGGACGATCTTCCACAAAGACGGCACAGTCGTTTACGACAGCGGCGTGAGCTTCGAATATGCGATCATCGAAGCAGGCCACTACCCCGACAAGCGGTCCGACAGCAAAGGCGTCGAACCAGAATCGGTGACAGCGGCAACCTTTGGCGGCACGCCTTACATCTTTGTCGGGTCAGAGCGTGGATCGATTGTCGGCGTTTACGATGCGACCGATCCGGCGGCTCCCGTTCTGAAACAGTTGCTGCCATCAGGTGTTGGACCAGAAGGCTACGTGGCCCTGCCAGAGCGCGGCTTGTTGGTTTCTGCTAACGAGGCAGACCTGATCGAGGATGGCGGCGCGCGGGCGCATGTGATGCTTTTTGAGTATCAGGATGCTCCGGCGGTGTATCCGCACCTGACATCAGCGGGCGCGGACGAGTTGATTGGCTGGGGCGCAATCTCTGGCATGGTTGCGGACGGCAACGATACGGTTTGGGCGGTTAGCGATAGCTTCTACGGCTTCCAGCCGCGCATCTTCAAGATCGATGTCTCCTCCACACCTGCGCGTATCGTCGACGCAATCGACATCACGCGCGACAACGGCGACATCGCGCAAAAGCTCGACCTCGAAGGCATCACACTGGACGGTGAGGGTGGTTTCTATGTGGCGTCAGAGGGTCGGACCGGCCGTTTGATCCCCCACGCGATCTACCATGTGTCGGCGAAAGGCCGAATCAAGAACCTGAAAGGCGAGATTGGCCTGCCACCAGAACTGATGGCGGTGGAGCGTCGCTTTGGTTTTGAAGGCATCACCAAGGTCGGCGATACGCTGTGGATGGCCGTGCAGCGGGAGTGGAAAGACGATCCTAAGAACCACGTGAAGCTGGTCGCTTACAACTTGGAAACTAAAGAGTGGGGTGCCGTGCACTATCCCAAGGCAGAACCCGACACCGGCTGGGTCGGCTTGTCTGAAATCGTGGCCCATGGCGACTTCATCTATGTGGTCGAGCGGGACAACCAGCACGATTACCGTGCGGTGACCAAAAAGGTCTACAAAATCCCTGCGTCCGAAATGGTTCCGGCGCCTTTGGGTGGCGACCTGCCCATTGTCAGCAAAGAGCTGGTGCGGGATCTTTTGCCAGACCTGACATCCACGGGTGGTTATGTCCTCGACAAGGTCGAAGGCCTGGCGATCATGGAAGACGGAACGTTCTGGGTGTCTACAGACAATGACGGTGTGGACGATCACTCAGGCGAAACGATGTTCTGGTCCTTCAAGGAATAGCACAAATCGGGCGGCTGCTTTGCTGTGGCCGCCCATTCCAACCTGTAAACATAACAATTCCAAACATTTCATACACCATTCGCCGCGCGTGTCCCGCGGGGAATGTATCCAAGATTTTTTCCTTTGTTTTAGCCCAATTAGACTTTAGCCTTTTTCACTAAGGTCCTTTAGGGCCAAGTCCAACGTCGGAGGGTGAGATATGGGCAAAAGAGATGAGCTGATCGCGCAATACGCGGATGATCTGAAAAACAAGTGCGGCATGGATCCGGATATGGATCTGCTGACCAAAGTGACAATCGGCTGCGGTCCCGCGATCTACAATGCGGACGCGTCGACAGTTGCCGGTTCGCAGCCCAGCGAACTGGAAACCGTCAAAACCAACTTCCTGATGAAAAAGCTCGGCCTGCCTGACAGCCCAGACCTGATGACTGCGATCGACAGCGTCATCGAAACCTATGGCAAGTCCGAACGGAATAAGTACCGCGCTGTGGTCTACTACATGCTGACCAAGCATTTCGGTAAAGAGTCCGTTTACGGCTAAGGTCCTCAAGAGAAACAAATTTTAAGGGCTTCTCGTTTGGTCGAGAGGCTCTTTTTGTGTATATATTTTCAAGAACGGCCAGGACGGCCGGGACCAGAGTTTCGAGACACGTGTGGTGATGAGTACACGTGGGGTGAGGAAGGGTTCCGGCGAGCGTGTGTCCGGAACCCTTTTTCGTTTATAGCGTTTGACGAAATACATGAAGCATCAGACATCATCTAACGCGTTGAAATCTATGATTTCAGGCAGCGTTAGATGAGTCAGGTTTTTCGCATAACGCTTTAGAATAGCGTTAGAACAATCCCGATGATCGTGCAGCCGATTGTCGCGTATCCGCCATCGATCAGCATCAGCGCCTTAGGTCGATCTGCAAAATTGTAGTTGTTCACGATCCAAGGCGTCACCATGAAAAGCCCGATGCCCAAACCCGACACAAGGCCCTTCCCAACGGTGTCAATGCCGCCCAGCACGAAGACATGCCGCATCATGCCTGCGACCAGAATGGCGGTCACAACGCCCATCACGTAGATCATCGGGTTCTTGCTGTTTGCAGGTTGCCCGTCGACCACGGGCACGCCCGACGCGTCCATCCAAGGTTTGGCCAGTGTCATGTACCAAACGGCCCCAAACGCATAGGCCGCCAGGGCCGCTACAACGACATTAATGAATTCCATCTCAGACTTACTCCCAAGGCTTGCTCTGCAAAGATTGGCACTTTGCTGCACGTCCGCCTAGAGTTTTGTCTGCCCAAGCTCCAAAACGCGCGCCCATTCAGCATCCGTTACAGGTTGTACCGACAGCCGTGAGTTGCGGACGAGCATCATCTCGGCGAGTTCGGGATCAGCCTTGATCTGGTCCAAGGATACAGGCGCGGTCATGTCCTCGACGGCTTCAATATCCACGCAGTCCCATCTTTCGTCGTCGGTGGTGCTGTCGGGATGCGCCTCCGCGATCACCCGGACAATGCCGACGACGGATTTCTCCTTCTGGGAATGGTAGAAGAATCCCAGATCACCGACTTTCATGTCCCGCATGAAGTTGCGGGCTTGATAGTTGCGCACACCGTCCCATTCTTCGCCCTGTGATCCTTTCGCTTTTTGCTGATCCCAGCTCCATGTTGATGGTTCGGATTTAAAAAGCCAAAAAGCCATTGCTTTGCTCCTGCTTTAGCGGGCGCTCCAAAGGCGCAAAAAGGATTTCTGCGATCCTAGCGCGTCACGTGACGCGATCGCAAACAGCCTGTGTATTTGATGCGTGCCACCTGATGGGGCTGACGGCATCGTTTGTTCACAAGAGCCCTTTAGCGGGCGCGATTAAGTTGTCTGGAGCTGATTGCCGCGCCAAACAGGCGTACAGACTCACGCTTTCGCGCCCTTGCGGCCACTGCCAATCAATGCGGGAGAGGTTTTGTCCAAAGGCCACCTTGGTCGCGCAGCCAGTGTCATATCGTCTGGGGTCCTGTGTGGGATTTGGTCGAGGGCCGCAAAAGCCACCATCGCGGCATTGTCTGTGCACAAGTGTAACGGAGGGGCTACAAATGCGACGCCGCGCTTGGACGCGACTATTTCCAGAGCGCTGCGCAATGACTGGTTCGCAGCAACACCTCCTGCAACACAAAATGCGGTCAGGTCCTGTTCCGTTGCAAGTGCGCGCTCTGATTTGCGGCTAAGCACATCCGAGACTGCAGATTGAAAAGATGCGCATATGTCGGCCCTGTCCGACGCGTGCAATCCACCCTGCTCTGCGACTAAGGCGTCCCGCGTGCGTAACACGGCGGTTTTGAGGCCCGAAAACGAAAGGTTGTAATCTGGGCTATTGATCAATGGGCGCGGCAAATCAAAACGATCCGCATGACCCGTGCGTGCGGTCGCTTCAACACTTGGCCCGCCCGGCTGACTTAGGCCAAGCAAACGGGCGACTTTATCAAAGGCCTCACCGGGCGCGTCGTCAATTGTGCCGCCAAGTCGGGTGAAGTTGTCCGGGCTTTCCACCAACAAAAACTGACAGTGCCCACCGGACACCAGCAACATCATGTAAGGAAAGCCAATGCCGTCGGTCAGGCGAGGCGTCAGCGCGTGAGCCGCCAAGTGATTAACGCCATAAAGCGGCTTGCCCGTTGCTGCGGCGATGCCTTTGGCGCACATGACACCAGACAGGACACCGCCAATCAAACCGGGTCCGGCGGTCACGGCAATCGCATCAACTTTTGACAAGTGCACCCCGGCAGCCTCAAGCGCCTCTTGCACGCAGATGTCGACTTTTTCCGCGTGCGCCCGCGCAGCGATCTCGGGCACGACGCCGCCAAACTCGGAATGCAAGTTCTGCTGATCAAATACGACGGAAGATAATATCTGTGCAGTGTGACCAGGCGCGCCGCATACGACGGCCGCTGCAGTATCGTCACAGCTGCTCTCAATCCCAAGAACTGTCAAAAGGCGGGACATATCCTCTCCGCTTTGCAAAGGCGCAAAAGGGCAGGTAACACCGTGTAGGGTTTCAAACAATCCCAAGGGCATCGAATGGCGACACACTTTGCAACGCTGCTTTTGACCCGTCCCGAGGGCATGAATGCAAAAGTCTTGGCGTCACTGGATCCGATTTCACCTGGGATCCAAGTGATACAAAGTGCGCTGATGGAGATCTGCGCAACGGGGATCACCGCGGATCTTTCTAATGCCGCTGGTGTGATCTTTACGTCTCGCAATGGGGTTCATTTTGGAGGGCCTAGCCAAAGGCTGCCGACCTTTTGCGTGGGCCCCGCGACTGCGGACGCGGCACGCGCAAAGGCTTGGCCTGTTGAGCATGTCGCGCAGAATGCGGACGCTTTAGTTCAAAAATTGATCACTTCGCGCCCAAAGCCACCAATTTTGCATATCGCGGGAAGTGCCAGACGCGGCGAAATTGCGGCGCGCCTCACCAGCGCTGGAATAGAAACACAGGCAGTCGCCGTCTACGATCAACGACTGAATTCACTGTCGGATGCCGCGAAAACGGCCATTTTGCGGGAAAGTCCCGTGATTGTTCCCCTATATTCGCCCCGAACAGCCCGACAGTTTTGCACAGAAGCCAAGAGTGCGCGCGCGCTGCACCTTGTGTGTCTGAGCGACGCGGTTCGGGAAGAGGTGAAAGCCATTGGTGTTCTTAGCGTGTCGGTTGCGTCCCAACCGAACGGTCGAAGCATGTTGCAGGCGTTGCAGAATGTCCTACGTCGGGTTGAGACGGAGCACGCTCCGAAGTAAATGTGGAGTGTTGGTCCACCCGGGCCGGAGAATCATCAGGGAGACCAGAGTGTCGGACAATACCCCCTCCGATGACGCCGCAGCTTCGTCAGACTTAGGTCAGGCCACTTCTCAAAATGGAACTTTCCTGCCACTCATGTTTGGTGGTGCGGTTGCGGTTGCACTTGGGTTTTTTGCAGCGCAGCTAGACTGGGTCGAGGCACAATTGGGTCTCGAAGCGGACCGGGCCGGTTTGCAAGAGGTGATTGAAGCGCAAGCAGCCGCTTTGCAGGCCCAGTCGCTTAAGATTTCAGAGCTGAAAGACGAGCTTCAGATGCTTGCACCGCAGATCGAAGCCTTGTCGCAGGACCAAGCGACCGCACTTGCTGGTCTGCAAACTGATGTGGACACGCGTGCTGGGGCTGATGCGTTGACGGCGTTGGTGACCCGGGTCGAGACGCTTGAAAAGCAGCCTATGACCGACAGCATCTCGCCGGAAGCGATCGCCGCTTATGAAGCAGAGTTTGCCAAGTTGCAGGCAGCGGTCGCTGCACAACAAGGCACTGTAGATCAGCTTAACGAAGATGCTGTTGCAGCGTATGAAGACCAGCTTGCGCGGCTTCAAGGTGCTGTCGATCAACAACAGGCCGAAATTGCGGCGTTGATTGATGAAGCGAAAGCGACAGAAGCTGAAGCCGAGCGTGAAGCGCAGGTTGCCTTGGCGCGGACAGCGATGACGCGGATTATCACTGCCGTCGAGAGTGGCACACCTTTTTCTGATGCATTGCAAGACTTGGAAGCGTCAGGCGGTGCAGAGGTGCCAGATGGGCTTCGCGCGGTTGCTGCAGACGGTGTTCCGACACTGCCTGAGCTTCAACGGGAGTTTCCAGATGCCGCGCGTGCAAGCCTAAGTGCTGCACGGGCAGAAGCTGCCAAGGTTGGCGGTGGCGGAATTGGCGCATTTCTTGAACGGCGTTTGGGCGTTCGTTCAATCGAGCCTCAAGAGGGAGATGATCCCGATGCTGTCCTTTCACGTGCGGAAGCGGCGGTTCAGTCAGGTGACCTAACAACAGCTTTGGTCGAAATTGCGGCGCTCCCAGATGATGCGCGCGGTGCCATCTCTGAGTGGATTTCGCGCGCCGAGACACGAGAAGCCGCCACTGGCGCCGCAGACAGCTTGATGTCTGCGCTTGGAACGAACTGAGGGTACTTTCATGCTTTGGTCATTGACAAAAATCATTGTGTTCGTCGCGGCCATGGCTGCG